>NZ_DAIQRQ010000090.1:0-14076 GCF_036786105.1 Ohtaekwangia sp. | reverse complement strand
TCGGGATTGTCTTTTAATCTGTGCATCTGTGGGAAATAAAGGATAGCTACAAGCAGTAGTGAGCTTCCGACTATCGAATAAGAGAGTAGATGTGAGTGCTTTATACTCTGCCATCATTAACCTATATTTTATAGTGTTCATTAACTGCTCGTTACTATTAGCGAGTAATGCTACCTTACAAATCTCAGGCTGGCAACCAGAGGCTGGCAGCTTGCAGCTATATTTATTCTTAAGCTAACAAATAGTAGCTAGCTATTCATCGCTACTTATATACTGCTAAGTACGAAACATTACTATAAAATCAACCGTATTGGGTGATAGAATTTAATGAGTAACATTTAAACTTTACGATACAATCCTTCCTCATACAAGTAGAAATTTCTTCATAAGTTTAGGTTAATGAAAAAAATTTCAGAAGGATTAGCCCCTCAGACGGAGGGGCTTTTTTATTTATAGCATATTAAATTTCCCTACTATAACGTCTCTATCCGAAGCATATAGACTTTGTTGATTATCATTTTTACACTCGTGGATGACGGAACGTGCCGGATATGAATTTTTCAATAATATATATCGGCCGTATAAGGGCACCGATCACTGTACAAGGGCATGTGATATTGGCAACCGTGCGGTACAGTTCAGTGTACATTTACCGGTGTGGAGACATCAATTCCGACAAAGAGTGATTCTCCTTATCGGTCTTAAGTTTTGCCTCACTTGCGGTAGGAGGTTGTTCAACGTAAAGAATGGGGTTTGTTTTTTGTGAATAACATAACCTAAATACAGGGAATCACAATATCAATAGTTTGAGACGAGGTCTCTACCATGCCTCTGACGACAGCCGGTTTACCGCAAATGTCAGATATTCCAATCAGGATTGTTTTGGAGGGTTTGATTATGCGCTGATCTACACCGGAAAGTAATTAACAACCTTAAAATCAATGCATAAAAGGGCTGTTGATATCGAATCAAAGCTCTTTTATACAATTTAAGGCTGAAAAGTCTTATGTAGGTTTTTGGGTATTTTTCGTAGGAAAGTCATCCCTAACATTCTTTAGTTGCATGATATTTTTTTACTGTAATATGCCTTTAAGGTCGTTTACCTTAATATTTTTATTGCTCCCCTGCATTGGTGTATGTCAATATCAGCGAGCAGACAGCCTAGAAATCATCATAAAGAATGCTCCTAACGATGCAGCAAAAGTTCTTCGTCTTAACGAATTAGTTACCATTCTTCGTGAGCGAAACAACACCAAAGCATTACACTATGCCCAGGAGGCACTCGAACTTGCCAGTAAACTGAATTATGAAGCCGGACTAGGGCCTGCCAAAGAAAACCTCGGCTGGATATACTACCGTTTTGGCAATCTCTCCGAAGCCTTTCAACTTTCAACTGATGCGCTCGCCCTCAGTGAATTGCAATTCGATACGGCTACTATGGCACGGAGCCTCAACAGTATAGCGGCCATTTATTTCGATCAGAAATTATATCCGCAGGCCATTACGTATTTCAGACGCACGTATGCCTTAAATGAAAAGACTGGCGATCTCGCTACAGCCGCGCGCACATTGAGCAACATAGCGTATGTGCTGCTGCATACCAATCGATATGACTCTGCTGTAATTTATGCACAACGTGCATACGACCTGAGTAATCGTAGCGGAAACAACTATAGCAAAAGCGCAGTGCTACGCATGTTAGGCGATATAGACTTATTCAGGAAGGATTACGAAGGTGCTGAAGAAAAATTCAGCAAGGCATTGTTACTGGCCCGTATGGATGGTAAAACGTACCACCAGGCATCTATACTGCGCAGGATTGGAAATTTATACCTGCAGCAAAATCATACAGACAAAGCATTGCAGTATTTCTTTGAGAATACTGCCCTCGCCAAGAAGTATGGATACCAGGACGAACTTGAGAATACGTACAAGCTCGTTGCGCAGGCTTTCATAACCAAGAAAAATCATACAAAGGCACTGGAGTATCAAACCGCTTATCAACGTATACACGACTCACTTTACGACAAGCGCAATAGCGAATACCTGGCTTTGCAACAAGCACGTTTCGATTCTGAGATCAAGGAAACTCAGATTGAACTGCTCACAAAAGATGCCGAGCTTAAACAGGAAGAGATCAACAACCAGCGTGTGTGGATATACTTTTCGTTTGGCTGCTTAAGTCTTATGTTGATGCTGGCGCTGGTGCTGTTTTATAATAACCGCCTTAGAAAACGCTCTCACGATAATCTTGCCGAGAAGAACCGCGAGATCGCCCAGCAGGCGATGCAGTTGAGCAATGTGAATGACACAAAAGATAAACTTTTCTCGATCATCAGCCATGATTTGCGCGGCCCATTGGCAAGCTTGCGCGGATTGATGAACCTCGTAGGAGAGACAGGGCTTACGCAGGAAGAATTTCAATATGCTTCCAATACCCTGAAGCAAAACCTCGATGCTGTTCAGGAAAACCTTGAGAACCTTTTGTACTGGGCACAGTCGCAATTGAAAGGACTGCAGGTGAATATGGAGTCTACGTCTGTAAAAATGGTAGCAGATGATATCATTGCTCTTTATGCCGGGGCGGCCAAGAGTAAAGATATATCTATACTCAATGAGTTGGAGCAGGATCATTGTGTGCTGGTAGACAAGAACCATTTGCGCATGATCTTCCGCAACCTGATCTCGAATGCTATAAAATTCAATTCGCAGCGCGGATTGGTAGTTATCGCTCAAAAACGTTTTGCAGATTACATGGAAGTATCGGTATCAGACTCGGGTGTAGGGATGCGTGCTTCTGATGTAGTAAAGCTTTTCAATGCGGAAACACACTTTACAAAATTAGGCACACACCAGGAAAAGGGTGTTGGTATAGGTCTGCTGCTAATCAAAGAATTTATTGAGCACAACGAAGGCACAATTGCCGTACAAAGTGCCGAAGGAAAAGGAACTACGTTTACCTTCCGACTCAAGCTGGATATGGCCACCGTTAAAAGAGAAGAAGGAGCATTAAGCTCCTCCTTTTAATTTTTTTACTTCAGCTTCGTACGCTGGCAGGTTCGGTTTTTGATTGTCGGGTATATTCTTGATGGCAATCTCCCAGTTCTTGATCGCATTCTTTTTATCGCCTAATGCAGTATAACCACGGGCAAGGCCTACATAGGTAGTGAATGTATCGTCAGGGTGAAGCTGGCGATTGAGTTTGAATACTTCCATGGCTTTTTGAGATTTGCCCGCTGCCAGTAATGACCGGCCGTATTGATGTACATCAGGTACATGCGCTGTAGGCAGTTTAATGGCTTTGTCCATAACAGCATCGGCTTCTGCATCGCGCTTCATGGCATATAGCACCAGCGCTTTGGTTTGCAGTGAAGCGAAATCCTCACGGCCTATAAACGTTCCGCTGATGGCATTATCAGCCCAGGTCAGTGCTTCTTCCAGGTTTATCTTGTTCTGTGCACAGAATTGTGCCGCATCCATCCACGGAGTATAATCGAAGCCCATGCGGTTGCCCATCAGCTCACCACGGATCTTCTCTACATACAGCTCATTTACATTGGGTACTTCTATCTTGAATGGAACGCGCTTGTTTTCCCACTGCAGAAATGCTACAGAAGAGTTAGGTTCGCGATCGGTAAAACTATAAGTGAGGTACTCCGTATACTCTGCATCTTCCGGAGTTGTTTTTACACGCAGTGCATCATCTTTCGGATCGTAGTAATAACTTCCCCAGCGATCGGAAGTCTTGGAGAAGATCCATGTCCACGGCCCATCTTTTTCTACATCGAGGAACAGACCATATTTACCGGCCTTCAACTTTTCTCCGCCAATCTTTACATCGTTCGAGAATGTGATTACTGTATTCTCATTGGCACCGGCACGCCACGGAGCTGCTTTGGAAGTGCCGTAGCCCTGGTCTATAAATCCGTAGTGCACCAGCTCGCCCCAGATATGCCCTTTACGGTCGTCACCGTTGGGCGCATGTACGTTGGGACTGCTATAGTCAATAGTAACCGAAACCGGACCAATCCATTGTGTTACCGTGGATTTCTGATTATCGCCACTGGGTGGCAGAGAAATACTTTGTGCTGCAGCATAAAAGCCTGCTGCAAGGGCCACGAGAAATGCTAAAATTTTTTTCATAGCGTGGTGGGTTATATGGCAATTAACGATTTATACTGTTAAAGCGATGTCACCCTTCACGCGGGATTTACAGTGTTCCTTTTTGAAGGGTTTTATTCGGTACTAAAACCTGAAGAGCGGCAGGCAATACTTCAATAGTAAAAGTTGTATCATGACCGCTCGGTTCACCATCCACATGAAATGCTATAGGCCTCGATGTTTTAACAACCAGCGATCTGCCTTCCCACATCTCGCAGAAAGAAGAATTACCAAGTCCGCCGGTAAACATGTTATAGACGAAGTCAACGCGATAAGCCGGTACTCTTTTCACCAGCGTTACATGCAGCAGTTGATCGCGCACCGAAGCGGCCGGAGCAATACGGGCGTTGTTGCCATATTGTGAGGAATTTGCAATGGCCAGTATAAATGCGCTGCGTGAGAAGGTACTTCCATCGATCGATAGTTCCATATCAAACTCACGAAAGGCAAAGAACTCTTCAACGGTAAGCTTCACATAGCCGGCCAGCCCGCGCTTGGTCTTGCCACCAAAGAGGTTGGCAATGTGCCCGTCAAAACCGATACCTGAAACGTTGAGCGATAGTTTACCATTTACCGTAAAGGCATCCATCTTCAACACTGAGCTATCGAACAACGATAGCGCTGCCTGCCCAACAGTAAGCGGTATACCCAGGTGCCGTGATAATCCGTTGCCAGAGCCACGTGGTATAATGCCCATCGGTATATCACCTTTCAGCGCCCCGCGGGCCACTTCGTTTATGGTTCCATCACCTCCTACAGCCACTACAAAATCAAAGCCTTGCTGCCTGGCGTTTTCCGCCAGTTCTATTGCATGGCCTGGTGCCCGCGTAAATTCTACCGTACACTCTACATTGTTCTTCACGCACGCATCAACAATGCGTCCTTCAACAGCAGGCTGATACCCCGTACCTGCATACTTGTTGACAATGAATAATACCTTCTTACCTTCGTTGTTCACGGTTCAACATTACTAATTTTTATGGAATCGGAATTTCAATCGCCCAGAAAGTTACTATTCAAGGCCTGGAATAAAGAAACAAAGTTACTGATGCGTCTCGATACTATTGAGTGTATAAAAGGGGAGCTGGTAAAAAAAGATCATATACTGTTACAGTTCACGGGCCTGTACGACAAAGCCGGTGAGGAGCTATATGAAATGGATATCCTGCTGGTGGGTAAAGACCGGTATGTAATTGCCTGGCGTGGCGATCCGGCTGCCTGGCATATGGTGCAAGTATATAA
The DNA here is from genome assembly GCF_036786105.1 of Ohtaekwangia sp. Classification (NCBI taxonomy): domain Bacteria; kingdom Pseudomonadati; phylum Bacteroidota; class Cytophagia; order Cytophagales; family Fulvivirgaceae; genus Ohtaekwangia; species Ohtaekwangia sp. Next base: position 8,673 of record NZ_DAIQRQ010000090.1, on the reverse strand, counting down.
TCACGCTGTTCATCAGCCGCTTTCGCAGGCGGTGGCCAGGAGTGGTGTAAAGCTCTGCAGTTACTTTGAGTCAGAAAAGAAGTGAATTACTTCTTCTTTACTTTCTCTTCAATATATTTTACGGCCTGTCCGTAGGTTTGGAGTTTCTCAGCATCATCATCCGGAATGCGGATGTCGAATGTCTGCTCAAATTCCATCACAATTTCTGCATAGTCGAGAGAATCGATTCCGAGGTCTTTAACAAAATTGGCTTCAGGGGTAATTTCAGATGCTGCGATGCCGAGTTTTTCTGTCAGTATTTTGGTGACTTTCTGCGGAATGTCTTGCATGAGGTGATATTATGTTTGGCAAATGTATTAAAACCATTCCAAATTTCTAATTTTTGTAAATCGGCTATGGTAACGGCCGGAACTTCAGCTACATAAATCTACTGAAGCAAATTATTACCGCCTAAAAGCGCATGAAAAATTCTGTGCCCTTGCCTACGGTAGACTTCACGCTCAATGTACCCTGATGCTGGCGCATAATCTGACGCGACAAACTCAGTCCTATACCAGAGCCGGTTTTCTTGGTAGTGAAGAACGGAATGAATATTTTTTCGAGTGCTTCCGGGTCAATGCCTGTACCATTGTCTTTGATGGCAATTACCGGCCGCGACTTTTCATTGAGGTATGCGCGCAGTTCAATGGTTTTATCCTCCTGGTCTTCGAATGCCTGTGTAGCATTTTTGAAGAGGTTGATCACTACCTGCTCAATCATGTTTTTATCGGCAGAAATTGTGAGGTCTTCAGGATATATCGAGATCGATACGTGGATATTCTTTTCGGAGATATCTTTCTTGTGCAGCATGATCAGCTCATCCAGCAACGAGCGTACATCGATCTGTGTAGGGCGGGGTTTGGGAATAGAGGTAAGACTGCGAAACTCCTTCACAAAATGGATCAGCCCCTCGCTGCGTTTGCTGATGGTTTGCAGGGAGAGATGTATATCGCTGAGTTGATCTTTACTCAGTGGAACTCCATTGTTCTCGTTGATGTGTGGTTTCAGTTCTTCTTCCACAATGCCCGCCAGCGAAGAAATAGGGGTTACAGAGTTCATGATCTCATGTGTAAGTACGCGCACCAGGTTCTGCCAGGCTTCCATTTCTTTTTCTTCCAGTTCACTCTGGATGTTCTGCACGGATATCAGTTTTACGTTCTCCCCCCGCAGCGTGAGCTCGATCGCATAGATGGAGAGTTGTACAATCTCTTCGCCGATCTTCAGGCGCACCAGCTCCCGGCCTCCTGTTTTCAGTTTCGTGAATACATTTACCAGCGTATCGCTTACTTCCGTAAGGTCGCGTATGTTTTCAATGCGGTTCATCTTCAAAAGTTTGCGTGCAGCGCTGTTGAAGATCTCTACCGTTCCGTCTTCCTTAAACACGATGAGACCTATCCCCACATGCATCACAATATTTTTGAAGAAGAGCGATTCCGAGTCTTTTTCGCTGCGTGAGCTGCGCAATTTCAGCAGCGCTTCATTCAGCTCCTGATGAAGTCTCCGAACAGCGGGATCATCGCTTTCTGTTTTGAATGAATAAGAGAGATCATCGAATTTTACAGAGTCGAGGAACGAGGCTATGTTTTCATGCGAGCGATCGAGGTATGCAATGAGCAATTTGATCTGGTAAGCACTAAGGCCCAGAAAGACCAGCGTGTAAACCCAGCTTCGCTCTGAAAAAGCAAAGAAGCAAAACAGAAAAATAGATGCAGCCAGAAAAGCTACGCGTGGTACGACTGGTGACCGCCAGTTAAAATCCATAAGCAAGGGTAATGGTAAAAACTATTATACGCAAGTAATCGCCCCCAGACTACTAACGCAAAGATTCAGGCACAAGTTGGTAAATTTAAAACTAAGATGTACTATGTACGATATTGATACAAAAGTGTACGCAGCGAACACCGGGTAGAAGAAGAGGGATTAGAAGATTGTAGATTGTAATTATGTAATTATAAGATTTGAAAATTTGAAAAATTGAAAGATTAGTATCCCGCTATATTCCAGGTTTATCCTCAGAAATAACGATCCCTTAATTTTTAACCTTCCAATCTTCCACTACCGCCTCGTGTGCCATTACCCCTACAACATTTTTATATAATACAAAAGACATCATAATGCAGGAATGACGTTGTAACTTTCCATAAAAACTATACTCTATGCCTGTATATAGTTCTTCTTTTGATGGCAGCCGTTTCTCCCGATATATAGCTTGCCTGATAATGGCGCTGTTGTTGTGGCAGTGTGCGCCAGAGTCTAAACAGCAAATGCTGCTGGAACTATTGCCGCCCGAACGCACCGGTATAGATTTTGTGAACCAGCTCTATGACGATGAAAACCTGAACATCATTACATTCGAATATTTTTATAATGGCGGAGGTGTAGGCATACTCGATGTAAACAATGACGGTAAAAAAGATGTATTCTTTGCTGCCAACATGAGCAGCAACCGGTTATACCTGAACAAGGGTAACTTAAAATTTGAGGATATTACCAAACCTGCACATCTGGCAACACTCGGCAAGTGGGCAACCGGAGTATCGATTGTGGATATTAACCAGGATGGCTGGCAGGACATATATGTATGCTATGCCGGCCCGTTTGAAAAACCTGCCCAGCTTGCCAACGAGCTATATATCAATAACCATGACAATACATTTACAGAAAAAGCACATGCTTATGGTTTGGATGATATTGGCCATTCGGTGCAGGCCGCTTTCTTTGACTACGATCGCGATGGCGACCTCGATGTATATATACTAACGAATATAACCGATGAAACGGGTCCCAATGTAATTCGCCCCAAGCGGTTGCATGGCGAGATGATCAACACCGACCGGTTATATCGCAACAACGGTAATAATACGTTTACCAATGTTTCAAATGAAGCCGGTATTACTATAGAAGGATACGGACTGGGTGTAGCCATTAACGATATTAACCAGGATGGCTGGCCTGATATTTTTGTTTCGAACGATTATCTCTCGAACGATCTGCTATATATCAACAACCATGACGGTACATTTACTGATCGGGCAGGGCAATACTTCGGTCATACCAGTTACTCGGCTATGGGCAATGATGTATCTGACTATAACAACGATGGTTTGGCCGACATAGTGGAGGTAGACATGTTGCCTTACACGAACCTGCGGCAAAAACTTATGTTTGGCTCTACCAACTACGACCGCTATCGCTCTGAGATACAATATGGCTATACACCGCAGTACATGCGTAATACACTACAGTTAAATAACGGAAAGGATAAATCCGGTCGTGTGGTTTTTAGTGAAGTGGGGCAACTGGCAGGAGTGGAGGCTACCGATTGGAGCTGGAGCCCGCTGTTTATGGATGTAGACAATGATGGCTGGCGCGACCTGCTCATTACCAACGGTTATCCGCGGGATATTACGAATCGTGATTTTGTAAGTTATCGTATGCAGGAATTTCTGCACGATGGATACAATGCATCTACCAGAAAGAAATGGCTTAAAGCAATCAACAGCCTGGCGGGTGCACACTTTCCCGTGATGGGTTTTCGCAATAACGGAAACCTTACCTTTACTGATCAGTCAACGGCATGGGGGTTAACCACTCCGGTATATTCAGCGGGCGCTGCCTATGCAGATCTTGATAACGATGGCGACCTGGACTATATCACCAACAATATTAACGGGCCGGCATGTGTGTATGAGAATCACGCGAATGTACAATTGCAAAATCATTACCTGCGTTTTCAACTGCACGGTCCTTCCGGAAACCGTGAAGGATATGGCACACGTGTAATACTATATATTGGAAAAGATTCTATTCAGTCTGTTGAACATTCGCCTTATCGCGGCTATCAATCTACCGTGGAACAGAATATACATTTTGGTTTGGGGAAGAAACATCAGGTTGATTCGGTGATCGTATACTGGCCGGATGGTAAAAAGCAAACGCTGAAAAATATACAGGCAGATCAGGTACTTGTTATAAAGTATACGGAAGCATCGACACCAGCGACTGATAAACCGCTGATTGAACTTTCGCTTTTTGAGCAGTTGAAAAGTACAGGCATAGCATACAAACACGAAGAAACGGAGTATGCAGATTTCAAGATCGAACCACTACTGCCACACAAATTCTCTGAAGAGGGGCCGGGCCTTGCGGTAGGTGATATCAATGGCGATGGATTGGATGATGTTTTCATTGGTGGAGCATTTCATCAATCCGGAAAGTTCTTCGTACAACAACGTTCCGGAAAATTTATAGCAAGGCCGCTGATACAAGGGGAGAAGGTGGAGGAGGATATAGGCGCGTTGCTCTTTGATGCCGATGGCGACCATGATAATGATCTATACGTGGTGAGCGGAGGAAATGAATTTGAAGCGGAATCGCGTTACTACCAGGATAGATTATATGTAAATGACGGTAGCGGTAACTTCAAATATAGCGCAGATGCATTGCCTGTATTCCACAGCAGCGGTTCGTGTGCAGTAGCGGCAGATTTTGATCGCGATGGTGATCTTGATCTGTTTATTGGTGGCCGCCATACGCCACATCAATATCCGCAGGCAGGGAAAAGCTGCATTCTGCAAAACGATCATGGCAGGTTTACCGATGTAACTGAGCGCGTAGCACCGGGCCTGCGAACAGTAGGCATGGTAACGAGCGCACTGTGGACGGACGTAGATAATGATGATGAACCCGACCTGATGGTAGCAGGCGAATGGATGCCGGTTACTATCTTTCATAATAAGAATGGTACGTTGACGAATGCCACAACGATACCTCATTCAATCGGCTGGTGGAACAGTGTACAGGGTGGCGACTTTGATGAAGATGGTGATACTGATTATATACTGGGAAATCTAGGCTTGAACTCGCGGTATAAAACATCACCCGGAAAACCGGTAAGTATATATTCTGATGACTTTAATGATGACGGCGTGCATGAAGCACTGCTGGCGTATTATATAGAAGGTGTGAATCGTCCGGCTCATCCCCGCGATGACCTGTTTCAACAGATTGTTTCCTTTAAAAAGCGATATCCGAGCTACAAAATATATGCTAACGAAACGATGGATAGCCTCATCCTTAAAACCAAACATACCCCGAAGGTGATTCGGGTAGAAGTATTAAACAGCAGTTATCTGGAAAATAAAGGTAAAGGAGCATGGGAACTAAGACCACTACCACTGCAAGCGCAAATGGCTCCTGTATATGGTATAGCAGTCGGTGACTATAATCATGATGGTCATGCAGATGTTGTGCTCGCAGGTAACTCCAACGCTGCTGATGTTCTTACCGGTCGTTACGATGCCGGTAAAGGATTGGTATTGTTGGGAGATGGCACCGGTAAGTTGTGGCCGGTAGGGCTGCAGAAGAGTGGACTTCTCATTGAAGGTGCAGCAAGAGGGCTGGCGACTTTGACTCTAAATGGGGGAGGTACGCTCATGCTAGCCGCCCAAAACAACGATACATTGTGCGTATTCAAAACATCAAATGAGAAAGGCTATGTAATATCTGTAGAGCCCGATGATATATATGCCATACAAGTATACAAAAATCGCAAACGCGTAAAGACAGAGTTCTACTTTGGTTGCGGTTATCTTTCACAATCATCACGTAAACTGTTGGTTCCCGGTGCACCAGAGCAAGTTTTGATTTACCACAGAAGTGGAAAGTCTCGCATGGTTACGGGGCAGCCATAGCGGGTAAAGAAATCAATCAAAATAAATAGATACAACTCGATGTAATGAATAGCCTGAATCTATTTATGGAATAATGCCGCTGATTTTTAAGTTTGAATCCAATTTCAGAGGGTATCAAACAACCATGCGGATTTTATTGATCATAGGAATATTACTCGCGGCTCTGACGCTGACGTCTGCACAGACCAGTACTCCTGCTCGTTTACTCCAGCAATTAAGGGAACCTGCCCACGATACTACACGCGTAAATCTGTACTACAAGCTTTCGCATTACTATTGGTACCGCAATGCCGATAGTGCCATTCTCATGGCGGATAAATCACTGGCCCTGGCAAAATCCATTAATTTTAAAAAGGGTATAGCGCTGGCTTATCTTACCAAAGGCGTATCGCTTGTTGCCAAGGGAAGCTTTCCGGAAGCGCTGGATTGCCATCTGCAGGCACTCCGCCTAAGTGAAGAATTGCATATGGCCGGGCTTAGCGGTAATACTTATAACAATATTGGTATTGTGTATTCCAGCTTGGGTAACTATGCCAAAGCGGTGGAATGCTTCGAAAAATCGATCGAGCTGATGAAACCATACGGGCCAGCGGCGGTATACAACGGGCTGATTAACATCGCGGATATATATACGCAGAAAAAGGAATATGAAAAGGCGTTGACATATACCCGGGAGGCTTACAAGATCACCCAGGAATTGAATGACTCGTCTGGTATGTCCGTTACATTATATAACATTGGTGAGATATACGAGCGTACAGGGCGGTATGACGAAGCACTGCCATATCTGACACAGTCGCTGGCTATGTCTCAACGGTTGAACGACATTGAAGGAATATCTTTTAGTTACAACACCATAGCAAAGGTATATGCTGGCAAAAAGCAATACGCTAAAAGTATATACTACGCACAACTTAGCATGAAGAACATTGATCCGGGGGGAAACAAGGAATTGATCACCAGTGCCTGTCATATTTTGTATGAAGGATACAGGCAAACCAATAACCCGGAGCGTGCACTCTATTATCGCAATCGCGAGATCGAGCTGAAGGAAAATCTTTACAGCATTGAAAAGGAGCGGCAAGCTAACACATTACAGGCGCAGCACGACCTGGAACGGAAGCAGCATCAGATTGAATTGCTTGAAAAAGACAAAGCGCTCCAGCAGAAAGAAATTGTTCGCGAAAAATTCAAGTTGAGAACCTATATAGCAGGTGTGTTTATACTGACAATGGTAATTATATACCTCGTTGTCTCCAATGTGCGATGGAAGAAATTCAACGAGCTTCTGAAAGAGCGCAATGCAGCAATCATCTCTCAAAAGCAGAAGATCGATGAACAGAACGATCACCTGGAGAAGCTGAATGCCATCAAGAACCGGTTGATATCCATTATTAGTCACGATTTCAGGAGCCCGTTGCATTCGCTGCAAAGCCTTGTAGAGCTTATGAAAGAAGGTACGCTTACAAACGAAGAGATCGCATTGATGAGCGACCTGGTAGGAGAGAAGCTGAGTGTAACGGTACAACTTGTAGAGAATATGTTGCATTGGGCTAAAAGCCAAATGGACGGTATGTCTCTTCAAACCGAAAACTTTGATTTAAAGCAGGTAGTAGCCGATAATGTACGCCTTGTGCAAGGCCAGGCCGATATGAAGCAGGTGGTAGTCTCCAACGATGTAACTTCCCCAACCCTTGCCTATGCTGATAAGGCCACAGTAGATATTGTGTTGCGAAACCTGATGAGCAATGCTATCAAGTTTTCACGCGCAGGCGATCAGTTGTTCCTTTCGGTAGCAGAGCACGATCAGCAGTATATAAAAGTGATTGTAAAAGATACCGGTCGTGGTATACCGTTGGAGAAGCAATCTCATCTCTTTAACGGTTTTGCCGGATTTACGACTCCGGGTACATCGAATGAAAAAGGTACCGGCCTCGGATTAACGCTGTGTAAAGAGCTTGTAGAGAAAAACGGAGGCTCTATCTGGTTTGAAAGTGTGCCAGGAAAAGGAAGCTCCTTTATATTCACAATCCCCCGGGCAGCGGCTTAATCTTCTTTTACTTTAGAGAGATAACGGATCTCATAGCGATCCTGATTTTGTTCATGAAACAGCGGTCGCTTGGCCTTTTGTAATACTAACTGATCTCCATTTACCTTTAGCACCGTAAGTCGTTCAACAATCTTGTTATCGTTGTCGCGGTAAAGTAATGTATCCTGATGCCACTCGTAGTACAGGTAACGGAATTCCTTGTCGAGCGTCATGCGCAGGCGTCCATCCGGTTGAAAATGATAAAGTATCTCCGGGTCACTTCCATACGTCATCATATCAAAGCCGTTGTGATAATTATAGACCGAGTCTACTTTCCAGGTGGCCAGCAATTCCGTTTCGTTGGTGTTCGCGCAGGCAGCGGTAAAGAATATACAAACAGAGGCGACCAAAATTCTCATAGGGTAATATAAAAAATCAGCGCAGGCTGTGCACCCGCGCTGATGGAAAAAAAGTATGTCAGTAATTTTCGTTCTGAATCAATATACCGTTGCTCAAGTCAATTTCACGTTGTGGCAGCGGATAGTAATAGTGCTTCGGTCTTACAAATACACGGGCTGGCTTATATGGGCCGCGGGCGATGGCATAGTGTGCTACGATATCGATAAGCCCTGCTTTATCCCAGCGCATTAAATCCTGATGGCGGTCGTTCTCACCAGCCAGCTCTACGCGGCGTTCGTGCATGATGTCGGCCATGGTTGCATTGGTTTTAGGATCGAGTCCTGCGCGTGCGCGCACAGCATTCAGCTCGGCATCACCATTTTGATTGGAACGTATCTTCGCTTCAGCTACCAACAGGTATACATCCGCAGAGCGCATCCATGGAGCGTTCAGGCTTTGACTCATATCACCACCGTCTGTAAAGTTGGTATACTTACGGAAGGCATAGCCGGT
>NZ_DAIQRQ010000124.1:0-4009 GCF_036786105.1 Ohtaekwangia sp. | reverse complement strand
TTCCCCAACCTGCGGATAAAACAGAGTGTTCCGGATTCGTTGTATATAAAAACATATCCCAATTACCTGTCGGTGGGAGCGCATGTGTTGTCGCCATCCATCCGTACGGATATAAACTCGCGAAAGTCATTGGTAAATGGATTTGATCCTGCCATGAAGTTACGCACTAATATTGCGGACATCGCCGGCCTGTCGGTTAGCTATCGGTTTATTTCTGCGGGCTTTGCGTTTCTCCTGAAGTCGGGCATGAACATGCATGACGACTATGCAAAGAGTAAATATCGCACCGCTACGATTAAATATAGCAGCGAGGCGCTTATGCTCCAATTCAAATATATCCGCATCAAAGGCTTCACGGATATAAATACAAACAATCATCCGGAAGGCAACCCGCCGTATACATTACGCGATGATCTTACCAGTAAAGAGTTTCAATTCGAAGCGCTTTATAATTTTGACTGGAAGCGTTATTCCTATATCGCTCCGCTTACCTTTTCACAGCGGCAGGTAAAAAGCCGTGCCGGCTTCCTGTTAAAGACAGGTATATATTATCATCAGCTGTATAGTGACTCATCGCTGATGAATGCGTGGCAGCGGCCTTACTATCCTGACCTGGCGAAAGCGAAAGTACTTCGCTCATTGACATTACGGATTGCTCCGGGAGCAGGCGGTAACCTGGTTTTCAACAGGTGTCTGTATTTTTCTTTTGCGACTTTCGTTTCTTACGATCTGTACCTTTATAAATACCTGGATCATCCGGATGATAAAGTCTCCGGCCGGCAGGCATTCGTCTTTACTGTTGACGGAAAGTTTGGATTCGGTTATCAGTCGCGCAGACTATACGCGGGCATTCGTTATGAAGTAGAGAACCGGATAGCTGCGCTGCACGATGATGTTTCATTGAACGCATTTTACGGATATACCGGTATAGAGATTGGATACCGTTTTGATGCGCCTGGTGTTTTGCGAAAAGTATATCGCAAAACCATGCCACCCGGAATGTAAAAGAGGTTGCCTTACCGGCAGCCTCTTTTGCATTTACTATATATTGTACTCGTCAGAAACGACTTGTGCCATCGTATATCTTGTTGCCATCATTGTTATGAACAGCATACGTAAATCCTTTTTGCAGGCAATATGCTCCGTATTCACCTTGCTTGTTTAATGCTAAAAATCCAACCTGTACCTGTTTTGCTTTTTCAGGGCTCTTTTTCAGAATACGTTCAACTGCCAGGCGGCAAGCCTCCTGTGGAGAATTACCCTGACGCATCAACTCCACTACGAGGTGACAACCTACAATACGAACAACTTCTTCACCTACACCGGTAGCGGTGGCTGCACCCACTTCATTATCAACATACAGTCCTGCGCCAATAACAGGAGAGTCGCCTACGCGGCCGTGCATTTTATAGGCCATGCCGCTGGTAGTGCAGGCACCGGAAAGATTTCCATTTGCATCCAGTGCGATGATACCAATCGTATCGTGGTTCTCAATGTTGGCAACGGGTTTATACTCTGCTTTCTTCAACCATTCTTTCCACGCTTTCTCGGATTCTTTGGTGAGGAGATTTTCTTTTTTAAATCCGTTGGCCAATGCAAATTGAAGAGCACCTTCACCCACGAGTATAACGTGCGGAGTTTTTTCCATTACCTTTCTTGCGACTGATACCGGGTGCACAATGTGTTCAAGAAACATGACAGACCCGCAGTTACCATTCTCATCCATGATACAGGCATCGAGTGTAACATGTCCGTCACGATCGGGCAAACCACCTAAACCTACAGATGTTTCTTTCGGATCTCCTTCGGGTACACGCGCCCCGGCTTCTACCGCATCCAATGCTCTTCCTCCGGTTGATAAGATTTTCCAGGCTTCCACGTTAGCAGCAAGTCCGAAGTTCCAGGTTGAAAGAACGATGGGCTTCTGTGGAGCAGCAGCATTTTTTGCAAAGCTCTTGCTAAAGGGCAGGAGCGAGGCACCGAGTGCGGAGAGTTGAATAAATTTTCTGCGGGTGGTCATGTACTTCTGGGTTAATGATTAAGCGTTTAAAGTTCAGGGTTCTTCGTGCAAAGTTCTTTTGTTCGCAGTTCCTGGTTCAAGGTTGTAAACGAATATATTCTCCTGTTCTACTCGGTTGTTATAGCGGAATGTTGCTGTGTTTTTTCTTCGGTAGTTTTGCTACTTTGTTTTCGAGCATGGCGAACGCACGAATCAGTTTTTCGCGGGTCTGGTCAGGGTATATCACTTCATCAATATAGCCGCGGTGCGCTGCACGATATGGATTGGCAAACTTTACCGTATACTCTCCGATTTTCTCATTCAATTTAGCTTCCGGATCGCTCGCTTCTGCAATCTCTTTCCGGAATATAATTTCAGAAGCACCTTTAGCGCCCATCACAGCAATTTCGGCCGTAGGCCACGCATAGTTGAGGTCTGCACCAATGTGTTTGGAATTCATTACATCATAAGCACCACCATAGGCCTTGCGTGTAATGACGGTAACACGAGGCACAGTAGCCTCCGAAAATGCAAAGAGTAATTTTGCCCCGTTGGTAATGATGCCGTGCCACTCCTGATCAGTGCCCGGCAAAAATCCGGGTACATCTTCAAACACGAGCAACGGTATATTAAAGCAATCGCAGAAGCGTACAAACCGTGCGCCCTTTACGCTGGAGTTTATATCGAGTACACCTGCTAATGATGCAGGCTGGTTGCCTACTACACCAATGCTTCGTCCGGCAATGCGGGCAAAGCCTACTACGATGTTTTCAGCAAAGTTCTTATGTACTTCAAAGAAACTTCCTTCATCCACCACCTCGTTAATAATCTCTCGCATGTCGTAGGGTTGGTTGGGATTGGCTGGTATGATATGATTCAGTGCTTCGCGTTTTTCATTGCCCGGAGTATAGGGTAAGCGTGGTGCTTCGTCTTCGCAGTTCTGCGGAATATAGCTGAGCAGCTTTTTCAGGTATGTGATGCACTCAATTTCATTGGCACAGGCAAAATGCGTAACACCACTCTTGGAGCTGTGTGTCTGTGCACCGCCTAATTCTTCAGCCGTTACATTTTCGTGCGTTACTGTTTTTACTACGTTGGGGCCAGTAACAAACATAAACGAAGTGTTCTCCACCATCATAATAAAATCGGTGATGGCGGGTGAATACACAGCGCCCCCTGCGCAGGGGCCCATGATTGCAGAGATCTGCGGAATTACTCCCGAGGCCAATGTATTTCTGTAAAATATATCCGCATAGCCGCCCAGTGAAACCACACCTTCCTGGATGCGTGCACCGCCCGAATCGTTAAGACCGATGATGGGCGCACCGTTTTTCATGGCGAGGTCCATGATCTTGACGATTTTTTCTGCATGTGTTTCAGAAAGAGTGCCGCCAAACACCGTGAAGTCTTGCGAGAAGACATAGACCAATCGGCCGTTCACAGTTCCATAACCTGTCACTACACCATCACCCAGATAGTATTCTTTATCCAGCCCGAAATCTTTGCTGCGGTGCATTACAAATTTTCCGAGCTCTTCGAAAGAACCTTCGTCCAGTAAAATATGAATACGCTCGCGTGCGGTGAGCTTTCCTTTAGCGCGTTGTTGCTCAATGCGTTTTTCGCCACCACCCGTCAACGCTTCCTGATTCTTGCGTTCCAGTTCATCGAACTTTTGCTGTAATACAGATTCCTGAGTTATTCGTTTGGCCATCTTGGATAAGAATTTGTCTTAAATATAATCAGGAACGGGAAACCGTAAATAGCTGCTGGCTACAAGCCGCTGGCTGCCAGCAAGGTTTTTGTGACACACATGCAACTCATGCACACGTCCAGTAGCCAGCAGCCAGAGGCTTGCAGCTCTTGAACATAGAACAAGGAATATCATGTAACGAATAACTTATTTTTCTGTGCTATTCTGTTCCCGAACGCTATCGGGATGTGGGAATAAAATGCATTTATTTCCCACAGAAATCACAGATCGTTTAGGGTAAGCGTTAATATACTCTTCCT
>NZ_DAIQRQ010000123.1:0-4023 GCF_036786105.1 Ohtaekwangia sp. | reverse complement strand
ATAAAGGAAGACCTGTTATGCCGCTTAGCGGCACAACGGGTCTTCAACTTTATTAAATCTTTTCCCGAAGTTTTCGCTAGCGAAAGCTTCGGGAAAAAGATTCTTACGGTGCGCCTGCAAGTTTGCAAAAAGTACAAAACTCAACTTCGCACCGCCTGGCACAATCGTGCAAACAGCCAATCAGAAAAAATGAATAATTACTGCGCGTTGTAAACCGAAGTGAGCATCCTGACCGAAGTTGACGAAGCAGGACTAAATATTTTTTTTACTAATTCAACGCCCCGTTATTGGCCTTTACTATATTTCCTTTCCTTGTGCACAATGCATTTTCCAGCATCTGGCAACCGGGCTATCATTGCGGTAACCTATACATTCAGAAGGGTTTACCGGTATATAAAAAGCAAGATCAAAGAATTGCCAGCTATACAAAATCGATATGACAATGCTCGGGTTGATCCGGTAAAAGTTTTTTGAACCGGCAGAAGTTCTGCACACCTGTTTTTAATCACTCAAAATTTTTCTACATTACTTTGCTGAAGATTTGTGTATGAAATACTATCTCGCCATCCTTGCTCTGTTCGTTACTTCGGCCGGCTGCTATTCACAAGAAAACCTGGGCGATCCCGATAGTGTTAAAGCAAAATTGATAGCTATACCGATGGATACCAATCGGGTGCTTGCTTTGTGCGATGTTTCCTATAGTTACCATCCTGTAAATGTTGATTCATCTTTACACTATGCTGCACAAGCCCTTGCTTTGTCGAAGCAACTGCGGTATAAAACCGGAATGGCATGGTCTTATCTGTTAATTGGTCAAACCTACTCCAGAAGAAACCAGGTGGCACAAGCTATGTCATACTATCAAAAAAGTATTGATATAGCTGATTCGATTAACAATAAAAGAATTGTATGCCGGGCATTGGCAAATATTGGCTGGTGTATGTTTGACCTGGAAGACTATTACAGAGCCATTGATTATTTTAAAAGAGCGCTCGGCTTTCAAACTATACTCGGCGGGCAGGATGCTTACTTCATCACACTCAGAATAAATATCGGACAAACATATCTCGCCAACAAGCGACTGCCAGAAGCTGAAAAGTACCTGAACATGGCGCTTGCTTATAAGCAGGAGGAAATTCCAAACTACGGCTACCTGGTAAATATGCTGAGCGCACTGCGCATTGAACAACAACAATATACCGCTGCCGACTCCCTGTTAAAAGCAGGATGGAATATAATTGATCCGCTTCCTGATAAAATCGACAAGGCAGACAACCGGTATTATGCTGCCAGCCTCAAGCTGGCACAAGGTGATGTTCAACAAGCTTTTAAGTATGCAGAAGAAGCATATCGTTATTATAAACAGATCGGGTCTAAATCCGACATGGAGCGGATTTATATTTTACTTTCAACAATTGAATCGAAACGCGGAAGAACACAACAGGCACTGGACTATATTCTGAAAAGCAATATACTGCGCGATTCTGTTCACAACAGCCAGGCAAAATACAGTGAATATTTATTCAACAACCGCGAGCAGGAACGGAAAATTTTGCTTCAACAAAAAGACAAAGAACTGCTTCAGGCAGAAAAACGGAATCAGCAATTTTTAGGAATCAGTCTGCTGTTTGTTTTTGTGAGCATCATTGCAGGCCTCTCATTCTTTGTTTGGCAACGGCAACAAACCAACAAAAAGTTACTGCTGTTGAATGAAAAACTTTTTACACTAAACGTTAAACTCTCATCACTCAACGATGAGTTGGTAAAAAAAGAAACCGCCATTGCCAATCAGAATAACTTGCTGCGCGAAACGAACGATTCAAAAGACAGACTCTTTTCCATCATTGGTCACGACTTGCGCAGTCCTATTAATTCGGTAATAGGGCTTATGGATTTATTGTCTCATCACTACGATGTGTTGAGTCCTGATGAGCGCCAGCGATATTTTCGTGATTTGAACCGGTCGTTAAAAAATCTGAACAACCTCACCGGAAATTTACTGGAATGGAGCTTCTCGCAGACCAATACCATAAAATTTATTCCTGAAGTTTTTGATATTGCCCAGGCACTCAGGGAAAATGAAGAGCTGTTCAGAGATTTAGCGCATGTTAAAAACATAACGATCATGAACGAAACTCAACCCGGCTTGCTGGTTTGGGCGCATCCTCACTCCATCAAAACTGTAATTCGCAATTTGCTTTCAAACGCCATTAAGTTTACCTGCGAAGGCGGAGAAGTGAAGTTGCTAGCAGAGCCATTTCATGGATTTGTTAAGATAGCAGTGATTGATAATGGAGTCGGCATTCAGGATGCAATCATGAATAGCCTCTTTAAAATTGGCGTCAAGCGCTCCACAGCCGGCACGGCCAATGAAAAAGGAAGCGGATTGGGATTATTGCTGTGCAAAGAATTTATAGAAAAGAACGGCGGTATTATTGAAGTAGAAAGCACCGTAGGAAAAGGCTCTGTATTTTATTTTACCGTGCCCGTACCTTCGCCCGCAAATCAATAACTTTCTGCAAATTTAATTTTCCGGAGGTATTACGTCTATGACCAATTTCCTCGCGCTCTTATTCGCTCCCCTTGCAGCACTTCTGTTTCTGCCGCTTAAAGCAAAATTCAGAAGCTTGTTCTATGCCATATCAACTATAATTTCAGGTGTGTCAATCGGGTGCGCATTACGAGTAGACACCAACCTGAAAATTCAATGGGATGTAATAGGGTTCAAGCTTATCGTTGATCCTTACTCGAAAATTTTTCTTGTGCTCATCAGTTGCACGTGGCTCATTTCAATTATTTATAGTTTTGAGTTTACAAAGTATCATTTCCAGAAACGGAGAGTAAAATTCTTCCTGTACCTTAATTCCCTGCTGTTTGTAGCATGCATCAGTGCATGCGCGGGCAACCTCGTCACTCTCTTTGCTGCCTACTTTATAGGTATACCACTTACTTATCCCCTGATAACAATCCGGGAAAATACTGCTGCGCTTCAGTCAGGCAAACATTTTCTAAAACAAACAGCGTGGCCGGCCATTTTCATTTTTCTTCCTGCCATTTTCATCACTAACTACGCAATCGGCCATACCTCTTTTGATGGAAATACAACACTGGGAAGCGAAAACGTAAATCCGTTACTGGGAGGAATTTTGCTAACCTTGTTTGTGGTGGGCATTTCCAAAAATTCAGTATTCCCATTCCATACCTGGTTATCCAAAACAAGTCCGGCACCCGCTCCCGTAAGCGGACTCATTCATAGTGTTGCCACTGTAAAAACAGGTTCCATCGCACTCATTAAAATTGCCGTATATATTTTCGGACTCGATTACATACACCAACTCACTTCCGGTTTTCTCACAGGCGGCTGGCTCATCTATTTATGTGGAGGCACCGCTGTTTATACAGCCTATCGTGCACTCACCACAGATGACCTGAAACAGCGCTTTGCATTTTCGACTGTGGGGCAACTATCCTACATCCTGCTGGCGGTAATGATTGGAACAAAATTAGGTGTGCTCGCTGCTACGCTGCACATCGTTACGCATGCCATTGCCAAGTCATGCCTGTTTTATGTAGCGGGATTTTACAATAGTATATATCATACAGTATCCATTGCAAAGATCGGTAAGATCATGCCGCACACACGTTTTGTAGCACTCGTTATCGCAATATGCGGACTCTCCATAACCGGTTTTCCCTTTCTGGCGGGCTATCACAGCAAAGATCTGATGCTTATTGAAGAATGGCATTCGCATTACTACGCGTCCGCTATATTTCTGGTAATCGGTTCGCTGGTAAATATACTTTACATTGTAGGCCCGGTGCAGAATGCCTTCAGGAAAAAAGATCCGGAGCTGGTGCCTGCACCTGTTCCCAGGTCGATGCTTCTTACGTTCATCATCTCCATCATTTTAATTGTAACCAGCAATTTCTATGTGCCCTATATTACTGCACTTTTAGAATAAAAAGCTAAGCTAACGGCCTACTTGCTTTTTTATCAACTGTTCTACGACAAAGGTATATTCC
>NZ_DAIQRQ010000089.1:8254-14439 GCF_036786105.1 Ohtaekwangia sp. | reverse complement strand
AATTCAACCTAAACTCCTTCGGTGAAACTCCCATCTTTGTTTTAAAAATCTTGGTGAAGTGCGATGGATGCTCGAACCCCAGCTCATAAGCGATTTCACTGATTGATTTATCGGAGCTCCAGAGTAGTGATTTGGCTTTTTCTACTACCTGCAAATGTATATGCTCTTGTGTGGTTTTGCCGGTATATCTTTTTAGCAAATCGGAGAGGTAGTTGGGAGAGAGGTGCAGTTGCCCGGCGAAGTATTTTACATCGGGGAGGCCGGTGTTTATGAGAGAGTCTTGCGCGAAGTAATGAAGCAGTACCTTTTCAAATTGCTGCACAATGTCGTGGTTTACTTTGGCGCGGGTTATAAACTGTCGGTCGTAGAAGCGGTTGCAATAGTTAAGCATCAACTCAATATTACTCACAATGAGCGCCTGCGAATGTTTGTCGATATTCTGTGAGTATTCGCGTTTTATATTTTCAGCGCAGGTACGTAACTGTACTTTTTCATCGTCCGATACATGAAGTGCTTCGTTGGTATCGTATTGAAAGAAGGAGTATTGATTTATCTTTTTGCCGAGA
Organism: Ohtaekwangia sp.; assembly: GCF_036786105.1. Classification (NCBI taxonomy): domain Bacteria; kingdom Pseudomonadati; phylum Bacteroidota; class Cytophagia; order Cytophagales; family Fulvivirgaceae; genus Ohtaekwangia; species Ohtaekwangia sp. Next base: position 13,873 of record NZ_DAIQRQ010000089.1, on the reverse strand, counting down.
TCCGTTCTATGAAGCAGGTCGGCATGAAAGAATAGTCCCCAGCCTTCTTTGTACGATATAGAGCGTTGTGTCGAAATAGCTTGACCGGGTGCGGTAAATATCAATGTTCCTTCATCAAAATCGTAGTGCGACTTGCCGTATTTCATAGAGCCTTTCTGTTGCTTGAGGTATACCGAGTAAAAACCAAGACGGAAAGAAGTTTCTTCTTCCGGAAAGTTGTCACGGTTAATCTCCTGCAACGAAATGAACGATACCAGCGGATGCTTTGGCCCCGCACAACCATAAAGTTTATGCAGGTCGCTGATGGTGGCTATGTCTACAAAGGTTGGCTGCATGATCGTAAAGTTACAGAAATGTGTCCGGATGTAACGAGGTAATATACCTTCCGTTGGCGGAGTATATCACCTGTTAAACATCTGGAATGGCAATAGTTTTTTAAATTCATTCCTTCCCTTATAGAGAGGAGAAGAACAGTGGATTTTTACTTATAAATACATACCTCCGGAAACTTCGATGCGCTGGCCGTTTACCCACTTGGCATCTTCTGAACATAAGAAGGCCACTACGCTGCCGATATCATCAGCTTGCCCGATGCGTGGCAACGCGGTAATGGATTTGATATACTCTTGTACTTGCGGATTTTCGCGCACGCGTCCGCCATTGAAGTCCGTAGCAATAGCACCCGGAGCTACGATGTTGGCGCGGATATAGCGCGATCCCAATTCCTTTGCCATATACTTGGTAAGTGTTTCTATTGCCGATTTCATGCTGGCATAGGCACCGCTTCCCGGATGTGTAAAACGCGTTAAGCCGCTGGATATATTTATAATGCCACCACCATCATTCATATAGTTCACGGCTTTTTGGGTAAGGAAGAATACACCTTTAAAATGCACCTGCATCAGCTCATCGAATTGCTCTTCGGTAGTAGCTGCCAGCGATGGAACATTTATACCGTGACCGGCATTGTTAATGAGAAAGTCGAAGCGTTCAGCTTGAAATGTTTTCTTCAGCGTTGCTTGCAGTGTAGTCAGGAATGCATCGAAGCTTTTCACATCGCCAGCACTCAGTTGTAAGGCAGCCGCACGCTGTCCCATTTTCTCAATGGCTGCTACTACTTCCAAAGCCTCATCTTTTTTGGAGTTGTAAGTAACAATTACATCATTGCCTCTTTTGGCCAGATTCAGGGCCATGTCTTTTCCCAGTCCGCGACTGCCGCCGGTTACCAGGGCGATTTTGTTTGTTGATCCCATAGTTGTTGTTTGAATTGATGATACAAATCTCGCATCAACAAAATTCCCGCACTTATACCTTTCTCAGGATTGCTTATACATTTCACCGGACCAACGCTTATCCTGGCATCTCTCTCAAGACGATCAGTAATTACGGTTGAACGCAGAAGAGGAAATAATCAGTAGCAACAGCCTCTTCACCGGCGGTGCGGATCATGTGTGTTATTTGTCCGCGGTGGTACGTGCCGTGGTTGGTTACGTGCATCGCTATATCGGGCCACGACATAACGTGGTGCGCGCCTTTGCGTGTTATAAATTCAATCTGCTTGTTTGGCTCGCGATCCAGTGTGGGTGCCAGGGCGAGCATGTCTTCCTGTATACCTGCCCAGGGATTAACGATGTCGTCTAATGTGTTGAGCGGCCATGCCGGTATATCTGCCAGCGGAATGCCTTTCCATCGATTTACCCAAAGCCAGTCGGCCTCCAGTAAATGGATGAGTGTTGCTTTAATGGAACCGAAGCTTCCGCCCAGCGGTTTGTCCAATAGATCGGCTGATAATGATGCAAGGTGTGTGGTGATCTTCCGATTCGCCCAGACATTATACTCAACTAACTTTAATGTGTTCATACAAACGTGGATGGTATTGCATCCCAATATAGCACATTTACCTAGTTGCTGAAATCAATATCCGGACGATCAACCTTGCGCTCTTTCATTTTGCTATCAGAGAGTTTGCCCAACGGCAATTGTACGGAGAGTTTAAAGTACCGTATCTCTCTGCGACTCATGGAAGCCTGGTATATACCCGGCTGGTTGTATATCGTTACGAACCTGCGTGAATTCAAAACATCGTTGATAGAGAAGGTAATGTTGCCTTTGTTTTGAAGTATGCTCTTTCGTAGTGCAAAGTCAACACCGTTCACTGCATTCTGATATCCTTGCAAACTCGGGTTTTTGCTTCTTCGCTGTGCGCTGGCCTGTGCTGATATACCGGCCGGGAATTTATACGTGAAATTTACTTTGGCATTGTAACCAACCATCTCGTTGGTGAAATCGATGGATTGCAGAATTACTTTATACGCGTTGATATTAAACAATATACTCAACGGGCCGGTTGTGTAAATCATCGTGTTGTCAAGACCAAAACGAATATCGGCCTTTACATTTTGAAATGTAGTTACAAGGATAGTGGAGTCCGTTGCCAACGGCGTTACAACCGGTTTTATCGTGTGGTCTTCGTATATATAGTATGCCGTGGGCAACCATTGCAGGCTGTGATTGCGGGTGTTAGTCCAGGTTTTGTTATAGCTGAGCTCTGCTGTATTCACAAACTCCGGACGCACCGCCGGGTTACCGATGGTAATGTTCTGCCGGTCGTTAGCCTGTATACCCACAAACACATGCCGGAAGGTAGGGCGCCCAACTTTTCTGCTCAGGCTAAAGTTCCATTCCGAATTTTCATCTACCACTTTGTTAAACGCTATGGATGGAAAAAATGATTGAAACAGATTCTGTCCTGTCTTGGAAGGATAATTATAGCCGAAGGTACTTCCATCAAATTTGGATACACCATGCATACTCGACTGCTCCATCCGCAAGCCAGCCTGCATGCCCAGTTTTTCAGAAAGCTTCCGGTCGTATAGTGCGTACACGGCATTTACGGTTTCGGTAATGCGCGCATATTGAGAGTAATTTTGTAATAACGTTTCTTCGTTGCTATTCACCTCATTGAAAAAATATTCCTGATCGCGGATATAGGTATAACTGCGCAGACCGAACTCCCATTTCACCAATTCATTTACCGGGTGAGTATAATCGAGTTGCACGAGTGTTTGATTGCCGATGATTCTTCCATCAATACGATTCTGCACCGGGTATCCATCTTGTGCTGTGGTATCAGATGCGTTGATGTCGTATGCCGTAGTATACCAATCGCCTGCATTCGACACGCGGTTGTGCGTGCGCGATGCCATGAAGTGGAGCGCTTCGCCTTGGCGGGTAAACTGATGCTTCCAGTCTAGCTCAAGGCCGGTGTTGGTGTAGTTGTTGTGTGGCACTGTGTTTCTGCTGCCATAGCTGGTCTGTTCACCCGCAGCGTTGCGATAGTAGTACGTTTGATTGCTTACCGTGTTGAATGCTCCGCCTACAATCGTTCCTGCTATAGAAAGTGTGTTGTTTTTATCTGCCTGATATTCGGCCTGCAATCTGCCGCTTTGGAATACATTGTTCAGGCTGATGTTTGTATTTTGATCGAAGAAGCTGCTGTTCGCGCCATCGCTGTCTATATTTCTGCGATGCACATAACCGGTAAGCGGATTCCTGGTTGAGTTAAGACTATAAAGTGTTGTAAGATTCCATTTCCCTTTTTGCCAATCCAGGTTAACCGTAGCATCGTAGCGCGAGTTATTGCCTATACCCAGATTTACCATGCCGTTATATCCTTGTGCGCGGTTCTTTTTCATCACCAGGTTTACAATGCCTCCGGATGTGCTGGCATCATATTTAGCAGAAGGATTGGAAATTACTTCTATGCTGGCAATCTGGTTCGCCGGTATCTGTGCCAGCGTAAGTTGCGTAGGTTTACCATCGATGTATATAGTGGTAGGCATATTGCGCAGACTCGCAGCTCCTGTTTCATCGATCGTTAATGAAGGAACGTTGCGCAGTAACGTTTCGGCCGTGCCTCCAGTGGAAGTCATGTTATTGCTTACGTTGAAGATGCGCTTATCGGGTGTTACCTGCAGGTCAGCTTTTTCGGCTACGATCTCTACTTCCTTTAGTACTTTGGTCGCAGCCTGCAGCGCCAGTGATCCCATATCCAGATGTTCGCCTGCCTGGATCGTTATAGTGCGATCCAACGTCTCGTATCCCACGAATGAAACTCTTACCGTACATGTACCAGTAGCTATGGATCTGATAGAAAATTTTCCGGTTGCATCTGATTGTGTACCATTTAGCAGGCTGTCTTTATTATTTATTTTCTGATATAACGCAACGGATGAAAACGGAATGGCTTCTCCTGTAACGGCATCGTTTACCGTGCCGGTTATAGCCGCAGAAGATTGCGCATAACCCGTGCTGTTGAGAAAAGTGAAGAAAATGAACGCTGTGTAAATAAATATTCTCATGATATAAGTAAAAGAGTGCCATTCGAGCCTCATTTATAGCAATCGACTCACGAATTCTTTCGCTAAATCTTCATTCCTCAAAATGTGCAATAAATGGTGTTGTTGCTCTCTGACAATGAATCTAAAAAGGCAATTCTGTATCAATTCTGTCGGAATACAGGAATGGCAACGCCTACCTTTGTAAACGCAGCATCTGTGCGTTTTCAGCCAACAGCTTGTTTTTCTGAATTGCCCAGCGGCGTTGACACACGGTTGTATAAAAATGATGGTTGGATAGAAAACGGCTGTTCATTTCATACCACTCCTGGTTGGTAAATGACTGCTTGAAGACCACGGCAACTTCCTCCCGGAGATTTTCCATGTGTGCAAAATAGTCGGGCTTAAAGAAATGACCGTAGTCGGCATCGTGCATAATGGATTGAAGTGTATTGGCCGGTATACTTCCCTTACAGGTTACCATAATGCAATCGGTAATTTGGGATATCTGATCAGCCCCTATCCAAGGCGACAAAAACTGTGATGCTATACGTGTGCTCTCGCGCTCGTGATCGATATAGGAAACGGTAAAGCCAGTGTCGTGAAACCAGGCTGCCAGTAAAACAATTTCGGTTTCCTCCGGGGAAAGACTTTCCTGCCGGGCAAGCTCTGCTGCAAACCGGACTACCTCAACTGTATGTGAAATGTTATGATAATATAAATGCTTATCCAACGACCTCTCCAGTAGCGCACGAACAAATTGTTCGGTTTGAAGTAAAACAGATAAGCTCATACAGGCCCATAAGTAACGGGCAAATTCTGTAGATATTCTGTATAACCGGTATATTAAATCCTGTAAATCAGGAACCAGGGGCAATTGACCAGCTATATTTTTCGTTGGTGTATTCGGTTAGGGCAGGCTGCTTTAGCTGCCCCTAACTTACGGTTGACTTTCCAAAGAAACAGTCTGCGACCTTTCGTTATTTTTCAAGCCAAACAACGGCCTGATAAAACGCACGCGCCTCACCACCATCTCGTATACTAAAAAGCATCCTGAAAATGTACTTACAAGCACCAATATAAACTGCATAGGTGTAGAGAGCGACAACGGAAAAATTAGCAGCGATGCCAGGTATAGCATAACCATGTGTAATATATATACCGGGTATGCGGCCTGACTCAAATACGTTAATGCGCAACTTGGTTTGTTCAGGTATTTATGTCCCAAGGCCAGCATCGCGAATATCCACAGATCAGATTCCACCACCAGTTGATATAGCGG
>NZ_DAIQRQ010000089.1:0-8154 GCF_036786105.1 Ohtaekwangia sp. | reverse complement strand
AGGCCAGCATCGCGAATATCCACAGATCAGATTCCACCACCAGTTGATATAGCGGCACCTGCATGTTAGGTTGAAGTAGCCGAATGATAAAAAGAATAGTCGCGGTGATCGGGAATAGCCACCGCCATCGCAGCAACATATTCCAGAATGCTTCGCCGCTGAATACAAAACAAAATCCGAAGAAGAAGGCGAGAAGACCGAGAAAGAATCCATGCCACGTCATCGCGTATAGTTCGTACGGAAAAGGTTTAACGATGAGGGCTTCTCCTATAAATGCGCCAATCACTACCAATAATCCGAGTGGATTACGGAAGAGCTTCTTTATACCCATCGCTATTTTACCCGATTCATTACGCTTCAGGTAAAATAATAAAGGCGATAAGAGTAATACATACACAAATATATTTCCGAGAAACCACAGATGGCCCGGGTTGGGGGCATAACTAACTGGGAAATGATAGTACGCTTGCCAGAGATATACATGTATAGGAACGATCAGAAAAATGCCGACTATAAAGGGAAGCAGTATTCGCTGTGCACGTTCGGCAACAAGCTGCTTCCAGTTTCGCGACTGCATAGCAAAGCAAATACCCATACCCGACACAAAGAACAGTAACGGTATACGCCAAATGTTGAGCATCGCCATGGGTGCCCAAAGAGCAACCCATGGTTTTGAATTTGAAATAAAGGCAAGCATCATTCCCCACGGCTGAAAACCAATCGCTACGTGATAGAGTAATAACAAACCAATGGCTATTACCCTGATCCAGTCTATATCATACCTTCTGTTCATAGTGAGTATTGTTTGATTTTTTTACTTCAGCATTTTGGCAATCACCGGTCTGGTTTGTTCGATGTAAGCAAAGTCGAGTTTCAATCCCATGGGTCCGAGCATTTGCGCCATCATATCGTAAGCACCTTTTACTTCGCTGAAGGGTGCCGCTACACTTTCGTAAGGAGTCGCGCCAAAGCGGTTCTTAATGGTTTTGTTGGCGCCTTTGTCCAGCAGCATCTTTACTATATCCGGATGGCAGAAAAATGCAGCGGTATGAAGCGGGGTAGAGCCGTCATTATTTTTGAAATTCAGATCGGCACCGGCATCGATCAATATTTTGGCGATATCCGATTTGCCAAAAACAGTTGCACTGATGAGAGGACTCGACCCGCCAAACGGATCTTTCTCGTTGATGTTGGTACCGGCGGCAATGTGCTGTTTAATCGCCTCTACATTTCCGGTAACTACGGCCGTATGTATATCGACAGCCGGAGCGGCAGGTTTGGTCGTGGCCGATGTGGATTGTTTGGCAGACGACTGCCCCTTGCTACCGCACGATAGAAGAAGTAATGCCGTAACGAATAGTAATGCATGGATGCACGCTGCGAATGGAATGCCTGACTTTTTCATAGTTCTTAATGGTTTAAAGTTTGTTGTTTTTCGATGACGTAAAGAACGCGTTGTCCGGTGCGATGGGCTAATAAGCTTTGCGGAGAAAACCGTCAACTTTGCGGATGATGCTATAAACTATGACGCAAGGGTATAAATTATGACGCATCAGTTAGGATTAAAATGGTAAATTCGGCTCTAAATGAGGTTTAACAGAACGCTGGTCAGAGCCCAAATAGAAACATCAGTTACTACATTACGCAATTAACAATGCCCGAAACTCCCCTCGTTGAGAATGAATTTGTGAATCAGTTGGTAGTCCTCATCGAGCAAAACCTGGCGAATGAGCAGTTTGGTGTTTCAGAGCTTGCCGACCAGATGAACATGAGCCGGTCGAACCTGCTGCGGAGGGTAAAGAAAGAAACCAACCTGTCGGTGAGCCAGCTCATCAGCCAGGTGCGATTAAAAAAAGGGATGGAGTTGTTGCGTACCTCAACCCTGAATGTCTCGGAAGTTTCGCACCAGGTAGGGTTTAACAGCACCTCTTATTTTATAAAATGCTTTCGCGAATATTATGGCTATCCGCCCGGAGAAGTGGGCAGACACGATGATGCCAAAGAGCCGGAGCAACCAGAAGTGACAATCACTAGACCTTCTGCTTCATCTTCCCGCCGAAACCGGAATGTACTTTGGGTAAGTGTAGCCGCCCTGATTGTTGCTGGTGGTATAGGCTGGTATATCTATAGTAAATTTTGGGCAGGTGCTGTGCTGCCGGCTGAAAAATCGATCGCGGTGTTGCCGTTTAAAAATGAAAGCAGCGATTCTGCCAATATATACCTCATCAATGGGTTGATGGAATCGACACTGAATAACCTCCAGAAAATACGCGAGCTCAAAGTAATCAGCCGTACATCGGCAGAGAAATACAGGAATACTACCAAGTCGATTCCGGAGATGGCGCAGGAGCTGAATGCTAATTATTTTATTGAAGGAAGCGGCCAGAAGGTAGGCGATGAGATACTGCTGCACATTCAATTGATCGATGGCCGTAGCGACCGACACCTGTGGAGCAAGCAGTATAAACGACAGGTGAATGATATATTTACCTTACAGGAAGAGATTGCTCAAAATATTGCCGAAGAGATCCAGGTAATTATTACTCCCGATGAACAACAGCGCATCGCCAGGCGACCCACCGAAAACCTGGAAGCATACGATTTATACCTGAAGGGACGCAACATGTTTCGCTACCGCGATCATGAGAGTCTCAAAAAAGCCGAAGCATATTTCAATGACGCCATTGCGCTCGACCCGCAGTTTGGACTGGCTTATGCTGAAGCAACGATAGCCTATTATTACCTGGATGCTTTTCAAAGCAACCCTCAATATACAGACAAGATCAGCAACTATTCTGATAAGGCCCTGCTGCTGGAACCTAAGGCTGCTGAGAGTTTAATTGCAAAAGGATTATTCTATCAACATAAACATGAATACTCGCAGGCGGCTCCCTATTTTGAGAAAGCGCTCGAGTATAATCCCGGTTCGGCCGTAGTAGTTCATTTTCTTTCAGAATACTATAACATCTATAATCCCAACACGGCTAAGTATATAAAGTATGCGCTGATGGGTATTGGTTTCGATAAAGGTTCAACCGACTCTATTAATTTGAGCTATCGATACCTGCAGTTGAGCAACGCGCTGTTGCAAACCGGGTTCTTTGATGAATCCATGAAGTATATAGATAAGTCACTAGCATATAATCCTAAAAATCCGTTCGGCTATATTCAGATCTTTATACGCTATGCCAAAGATCATGACATGAACCAAGCCAAAGCCAGCCTGGAGGAAGAATTCAGGAAAGACACCACACGCCTCGATGTGATCGACCAACTGGCCAGTATGTGCTATATGATGAAAGACTATAAAGAATCGTACAAGTATGTGGAAAAGTTCAATCGCATACGCGACAGTCGCCAGCTCGATATATACAAGAACGAAGACCTGAAGATTGCTATCGTGCTGGAAAAAATGGGCATGAAAGACAAAGCAAAACCGTTTGTAACCAGCTATAAAAACTTTGCCGACACCGATGAGTCTATCTACAAAGACCTTTTCCTCATGATGTACTATGTATACCAGAACGACACACCAAAAGCACTGGCACACTTCCGCGCATTCTCCGAGCAGGAAAATTTTCAGTATTGGGTACTGCTGCTTGTTGACGAACCATCCGTAGAGCCTCTTCGAAACAACCCAGAGTTCCGGCAGATCATGAAAAAAGTAGAAGACAAATTCTGGTCTACACACAACCGGGTAAAGCAGGAGTTGGAGGAGGAAGGATTGTTGGGAGGGTGAATTGATTTAACTGCCTTTACTTTTATGGCTACTGGCTGTCTTCTCTATTCTGTATTTTTGTATCTTGCGGGTTCGTACGCTAATATACTATGTCACCTATCCTGCCGTTGATGCGTTGCATTCTTTGCGCGCTTTTTGTCTTTTTTTCCTTAGCAGCATTCTCACAATGCTGGACAAATCCAAAAAAATTAGTACCGACCAAGGCATTCAACACTTCTGAGGCATTTGGACAATCTGTTGATTACGAAGATAATATCGCGGTTGTAGGCGCGCCTCGTAGCGACACTCTCAGGACGCTATCGGGTGCGGTTTACGTTTTTGAATTTAAAAATGGCAACTGGGAAAAGATTGCATCTCTCACAGCTTCTGATCACCGGAAGTATCAAAATTTTGGTGCCCAGGTTCTAATACAAAACGATCGGATTTTCGTGGCAGATCCCGGAAGGGACAATGGAGGTGGGAATAAGGGCGCAGTGTATATCTACGAGAAACCCTCCACGGGATGGCACGACATGACAGAAACCTCTATGCTTACTCCTGTGCATCCATACTCCTACCACTTTGCCGCTTCCATGGATATATTCAAGAATAAACTCTTGGTAGGCGCTCCCTATACCATCAATGAGAACAACGTGAACGTGGGAGCAGCATTTCTTTTTGAGCTACAAGGAAATACATGGGCACAAGTGGCCACTTTCAAATCGCCGCATACTATGACATCCACATTCGGCAGCAACGTAGCGCTTGGAGAAAATATGGCTGTAGTAGTTGCTGACGAAGAAGGACGTGCCACATATACCGCTATCGGAGCAACCTACGTCTTTGAAAAAAGTGCTGGCTCTGCGTGGACCGATAGTTACCCTATAGCACGACTCACAGAAAGCTCGGGGAAAGAAACGATAGCCTATCTTGGTCGCGGACTGTGCATTGATGAATCGCGAAATACCATCTTTGTCACCCAAATGATCTGGAAGGAAGCTGACGAAATGAGGGCTGTCGAAGTATATCAAAAACCCATTACCGGGTGGGCAGATATGACCGAAACACATGTTTACCTCGAATCAGAAACATCGCAGGTATATAACCAGATCCTGCGATTCGATGAGCCCTACCTTTACTACAGTGGAGGGCCACAGGTTGAAATATTTGCACCAAGCAGTGACAATGAATGGACTCTGACCAGTGTGGTAGGAACATTAAAGAATACAGACTTTAATCTGCAAAAACAATTCGGCTCGAGTCTTTGCGCTGTTAACGGTCACGTGTTGGTATCAGCACCGTCTCAGGTAATTATTGATCGCGATAAGCCGATTGCACCGTCTGCGCCAGCGGTCTATGAATTTATTCGTCCCACAAGTGGTTGGGCTACAAGCGACAATTCTGAGTCTCATTCTCTTGTCTATATGCCGACAACGGCCACGGATTACTTTTTTGGATACGATGTTGATATTGACGGAGACATTGCCATTGTAGCGTCACCCTACGATAATGTAAACAGAACAGGCGCGGGTGCTGTATATGTATATCACCTGGAGAATTACCAATGGAACAAGATTGCCATACTTACACAATCGGATGGCGAGCCTTACGATAATTTCGGTCGAAGTTTATCAATCAGTGGTGATTACATTGCCGTAGGCTCTTCAGAAAAAGCCTACCGGGATGAAGATGGTAAGGTAGTAGACTTTAATCTTGGTGCCGTGTATATATTCAAAAAGCCGGCCTCTGGCTGGACCAATATGCATGAATCCTATAAGATTATACACAGCGAAGGGAAAGTGGACTATTCGGAAGTCAGTTATGATAGTGATGATGATTATTTTGGCGTAGAGGTTGAACTCGCCTATCCCTATCTGGCGGTTGCCCGTTATCAGGAAAACTCGCGCCCCAACACTGGCTCAGTATTCCTGTTCAATCTCACCGGAGACAATGCTGTGCTTGAAGCAACACTCAATCCTTCAATCCGAAGCGATGTCAATAATTTCGGCACATCGTTGTGTATCCGCGACAGCGTCATCGCGATAGCCAGTGGAGGAGCCTCGCGTGGCTGGATGTTCGATGGAAGTTATGTTTTCATGTATAAAAAGACAGGGGCAAAGTGGAAGGATGCAACTGAATCCGGCTTGTTGATTCCGTCTGACAATGGAAGCACGGGGTACCTGTCCGGCATTGCCTTTGGCGAAAGCATCGACATGACAGATGACGGGTCCGTAGTCATTGTGGGCGCACCGGGTTGGTTCGATGGCGTCATTTTCAACACCCTGGATTATTTTAAAGGGGCAGCGTACATCTTCGAAAGACCGGCGAATGGATGGAACGATGTGATCTACGAAAAAGCAAAGCTTTCTGTGCCCAATCAACCGGCCTATGGATGTATGGGCGTATCTGTACACATCGAAGATCGTTATGCGATCGTTGGCTCCCCGCAGAACTATTGGCATACCTACGGATCGCAAAATCCAGGACCTGGCAGAGCCTACTTCTATCAAAAGCCAGCGGACGGCTGGAAATATAAGTTGCCCGATGTTACCATACAGGGAGATGAGTCCGGATCAGACTTGTCTGACTATTTTGGGTCGTCTGTAGAAGGCGTATCGGGATATATAATGATCGGCGCTATTGCTGATGACAATCAGAACAGCGTAGATGCAGGGTCAGTATATGTTTATACGGAGTATCCCTTCCTCAACCCACTGCCAAGCGTATTTTGTGAAAAGGGCAGCCCACCCGTACAGCTTACTGCAAAACCCTCGGGTGGCGTGTGGGAAGGTCCAGGTTTTACGAATCCATCAGACGGTATTTTTAATCCCTCGCTGGCAGGTCCAGGGCAACATAAAATCAGTTACAAAGTAGACGGATGCAGTGCATTTAATACTTTGATAATCAAAGTAGCAAAGGTTCCCGATCCCATGGAGCTCATCGGTCGCGACAGTCTGTACTTTTGTGGCAAGCGTACCGTCAGACTCGTGACGCCGCAGAAAGACGAATTTGATTACGCCTGGTCTTACAGCGAAAATGGTGGCGCCTATATTGCCGTGGGTGCAGATACTTCCGTTATTGAAGCAGACAAACGAGGGTATTATAAAGTAGAGGTTACTGGTGGCTGTGCCGCTGCATCTGGTGTTGTTTGGGTAGGTGACATTTTTCCAAATGGAGGGGATGATTTTTCAGTATGTTCCAGAGATAAACCATATCAGCTAATGGGCAATTATTCATCCGGAACCTGGTCGGGACCAGGAATATCACTTGCCGGATTATTCAATCCGAGGACTGTGAAACCAGGCGTGTATGAACTCCAGTATACCGTAAGCCTACTGCCAGGCTGCGATTATAAAGACATAGTGAAAGCCAGTGTGTCATCTCCACCTAATGTGTCGATTCAATCGGACGACCCCAAATCTATTTGTTACCAGGGAAAAGCCAAGCTTACAGCAACCGCCCTGCCAAAAGCTCAGTATACCTGGTCTTATGGTGCTGATGCTCATAACATTACTCATATAGATGGTAATAGTAACGAGCTTTTTGCCCAAGCGTATGGATTATACAAAGTTGACGTTACAGACGGAATATGTTCTGCAGACGCCTTTTACGACCTCATTCAACCGCCCTTTCAGCCAAAAATTTTGCCTGTATTTGATTCTGTTTCATTTTGCACCGGCCAGTCGGTAGTTCTATCGGCAGAATCAATTCCAGGTGCACGCTATATTTGGAAGCAGTATATAAATAACACCGAGGAGGTAATGCGGGAAAGCACAGGGGCGTTTTCAGAAATAATCCAGAAGTCGGGTAAATTTAGATTACAAATTGAAAGCCATGGTTGCATGTTCGAAAGCATGGACATGGTAGCCTGGAAGATTCCTGGTGATAGCGTATTTGTTCCAAACGTTTTTACTCCCAACGGCGATGAAAAGAATGATAACTTCGAAATCTATGTCGAAGGCATAGACCGGTATCATATCAGTGTGTTTAACCGCTACGGAGAAGAAATCTGGGCAGGACAAAACGGAAGCGCTCCCTGGAATGCTGCCGACACGAGTTCTGGTGTATACTTCTGGCTACTCTCTTATGATTCATCGTGCGGTTCGCGTAAAGTATACAAGGGCTGGGTGCATGTACTCAAATAGCAACAAAATTCAGAATCAACTCTTGCGTTCATGGAAGCTTTAATTGTTCATTCCAAAAACTGTCTTTAAGAAACTTTAAAATGTAAAGCCTTTTCGCGTGTTTACGTTAACATAAAGCACCCGAAATGCGCTTTAATATCTCGTTAAGAAATGAATACCTGCAATGATATTGCTATCGGACAGACGTCAATTTCTGTAGAATAATTTAGCCGATTCAATTTTTGAGTTTAAGCCGCTATACTTTTTGTTGCCGTCTATAAATTCAATTTCTACAAAGGGTTCCTTTTTTAC
>NZ_DAIQRQ010000030.1:0-59960 GCF_036786105.1 Ohtaekwangia sp. | reverse complement strand
AAAGGACGATGTAACACCTGAACTGACGGTAACTCCACTGCAGCTTTCGCTCAACCCTGAAGGAGATACGTCAGAATTTTCCATCGCCGCTAACAGCAGCTGGACTATCTCGAATGCTGCTGATGCATGGTTGAAGGTAAGCCAGGTGAACGGTAACAGCGGTAGTACCAGTATTCAGATTATTGTAAGTAAAAACGGTACGGGTAGTGAACGTTCTACAGTGTTGGAAGTTAACGCAAACAACGGTCAGGGCAGACGCGTTACGGTAACTCAGAAGCCGACTATATATCCGTCTTATAACACTTCGCCTAAGGCACCTGATGCAACGGGAATGGAACACACGGCCCCAGAACTTGCTGCAAAAATGAGATTAGGCTGGAACCTTGGAAACACTTTCGAAGCTCCCGGTGGAGAACAAGGTTGGGGTAGCCCGATAATTACCGAAGACTTCATAAAGTTTGTAAAGCAGAGTGGGTTCAATGCTATCAGAATTCCATGTGCCTGGAATTTGACGCACGTTGATAACACGGCCACCGCGCACATCGATCAGAATTGGCTCAACAGAGTTAAAGAAGTAGTTGGATATTGTGTAAACAATGATGTATATGTTTTACTGAATATACATTGGGACGGAGGTTGGTTGGAAGGAAACATCAAGGCTACGAAAAAGGATTCTATCAACGCCAAGCAGAGGGCATATTGGGAACAAATTGCTACTGTCATGCGCGATTTTGATGAACACCTCATGTTTGCCAGTGCCAACGAGCCGTCTGTTGATAACGCTGAACAAATGGATTTGCTCACAGGTTTTCATCAGACATTTATTGATGCAGTTCGCTCTACGGGAGGCAAGAATAGTTACAGGGTTCTGGTAATTCAAGGGCCGAGTACGGATATGGAAAAGACTTATACCATGATGAATACGCTGCCTGTCGATAAAGTCGCTGGTAGAATGATGGTTGAAATCCACAACTATACACCATCCCAATTTACTCTTTTGAAAGAGGATGCAAGCTGGGGCAAAATGTTTTACTATTGGGGCGCAAACTCTCATTCTACTATAGAGCCCGATAGAAATGCAACGTGGGGAGAAGAGACCGATCAGATCGGGTACTTTCAGAAAATGAAAGAGAAATTTGTAGACAAGGGGATTCCCGTATTAATGGGTGAGTATGGGGCTTACCGGAGAAATGGAGGTGACCATATACCGCTGGATCTGGAAACGCATAATAACGCTATTGATAATTGGGCAACTTTTGTTACGAAGCAGGCTATCGCACACGGAGTTATACCTTTTTGGTGGGACACCGGTGGAGCAATAGACCGCGCTAATCTGACAGTAAAAGATCAGCGTACAATTGATGCACTTAATGCCGGAGCAGAATAGGCTCTTCTACAGGCCTATGAAATTAAAGGCATCTGTATACTTTAATTAAATATATAGGTATATATTGATCCGTTATACTGATCTTTAGAACAACAAAAAAGCCGCGAATTTAACAATTCGCGGCTTTTGAGGTTATGGACGGATTCCTATACTCATTACATCATTCCTCCAGCGATAGACTCTTTCTGTACCGGCCACCGCTACCATACGTGCTTTCCTGAACTCCAAAAACATCCAATCCTTCTCTGTGGAATCTTTTATCATGATCAGTGATCCAAAGGTTAAAAGTAATTATATCGCTCCTGATGAGTCTTAACGGTATCATAAACTCTACATTATAACCCAACGGTGTATCTGATACAATTGCCTTGAAATCGGTGGGTGATATATTAGTCGCGAATACTGAATCTAATCCATAATTTAGACTTATGGCAAATTTATCGGTATCATTATCTTCCCTAAGGAATTCCAGATTAACTCTGTCATAATGTGCCGGGTTCCAGAGTTCGAGGTCATGGCGCTCTGTTGGCTTTTGATGGGTATACTTTATTTGGTCATATACCGACACTAGAAAAAACATATTTTCATTATGCTGCACGACTCTGTATGTGGCGCTAAAATCGAGGCTGTCTTCAGCCTTTTGACCATAATAAAAAAACAGACTATGAGGCTGTGTTTTCAACCAAAGATCTTCCTGAAGCCCATCTACAATAGGTGCTTGGCCAACCTGCGGTAAAAAAACAACATCCTCATCTTTACAACAGATGAGCATTGATAAGAGTACAAGAGAATAAATTACTTTCATATATCGAAATTGAAAACTCGACAAGGTTATTCTATATGATTCATTTCTTGTAATTTCTTCTGCAATAGTGGATACAAAGTTTTTGATACAGTATCATGTCCTTTTTCGTTGAGATGTCCATCATGCTCATATATCATCGAATCATCATATTGGAAATCCGGAGAAATAAAAGAGATATTATTTTCTGTCAGATGTTTTGCTATTTCATCATCGAGTCTCAATGGCCATACAATCAAATCAATGTTATCATTTTTCAGAGAAATACGTAAATCGGATAAAATTTTGATTGACGTTTGTAAAGAGTAAGAATAATCAAGTATATCCGGGGTGCTGGCACAATTGTTTCTATAAATGCCAATACTTTCAGAGAATTCACCCCAATGGGTTTCATTATACCTTTTGCAATATGCCCGAAAGATGTAAGAGATGTCATAAAAAAATCTAAATGACTTCTCCCCATATATTTTTTCTACTTTTTGAATAGCGTCTTCTCTTGATCCCTTTGTATCCTTTGCGTAGCGAATCATATAACCACGATAATTCTCGCGCACTTCATTATCGTTATGAAACGGTATTCTGACATGGAACAAGATTACATCTGGATGAAACTTTAGAACATTGTGCTTAATATGTAAATAGTTTCTATAATCTTTATTTTCACCACCCATAGAACAATTTATCAAGTTTACATTCCTATAGCCATTGCTTTCAAATTGTTTTTGCAGCTTCATTACATAATTTTCCTCTGAATTATACCAAATACTTTCGGTGAGTGAATTTCCAACTATCGCTATCCTTAGTTCACCGCTTGGTTTAATGATGGAAAAGTCCTTACCAATAAAGCCGTGATTATTTAGATGAAAGCGCTTGTTTATGCTGGGCCGGCGAATGTGTGAATCGATATTGGGAATATGTGAGTATCCCATAATCGAATCGCTTCTATATATTAACGGGTAGATCTGTGTCTCCAACTGTTCATTATACCCCACCCTCAAGATTATTTCAGCAAGTGCTATTATGCCCAATAAGAATACAATCAAATATTTAATAGTCGATTTGAACTTGAAACGGGACAATGGATTTCTCATAATGTTATCTCGGTAATCCTCGATGTGAAATGAGTTCAAACACGACAACGCTATCGAAAGGATTCGGGCATTTCATTCTTGGCGGGATGAGACCGATCGTAAAAATTACTCAACTCTCACTGCTTTAAGAGGATTACCTCTCGCAGCTTTTAATGTGTGGTAACTGATGGTAATCAATGCAATGGCCAGCGTGATACCGGCTGTAAGCAGAAATAACCACCATGATATTGTGGTTCGGTATGCAAAATTTTCAAGCCACCTGTTCATCGCAAAATAAGTTACAGGGCATGCAATGACGAAGGCAATCAGTATCCATTTTATAAAATCCTTGCACAATACAAAGGTTATTTCTGTTACGGAGGCGCCATGAATCTTACGGATACCGATTTCTTTAGTCCTTCGCTCCATAATAAATAATGTTAACCCATAAAGCCCGGAACAGGCAATGACAATGGTTAGTATTGTGAGCACTGTTAAAACTTTGCTCAATCCGATTTCTGCAGTATACAATGCATTTATCTGATCATCTACAAATGTATATTCCAGTGGAGCCTCAGGAGCAAATTTTCTCCACGTATTGTCGATAACTCCAAGTGCACTACTGATATCGCCTGATACTCTGACATTAAAAAGCTCGCCATCTCCGGTAAGAAACAGCGCTACCGGCCTGATCTTTTTATGAAAGGATTCGAAATTGAAATCTTTCACGATTCCGATAATCTCGTATTCAGCTTGATTAACGGTTAACCCACTGAGATTTTTAGTAATAATTCTGTCATTGACGGGGTTTTTAAGTCCAAGCTCCCGCGCTGCCGCTTCGTTCAGGATCACACGCTTTACATTGATAGAATCCAGTTCCTTCATAAATCCTCTTCCATCAGCAAGCTGGATATCAAAAGTTTTCAAGAAGTCATACCCTACTTTAAAATTTGTTAATATATGATCACTGCTCTCTCCTTTTTTAGAAGCTACTATAGGCAACAGATAATTTCCACTTCCCGGGTAGTCGGTAGCGACATTAGCACTTATGACGTTGGTATTTTTATACAATTCATCGATAAACTCCTGCGCTTTCCCCCCGATCCGCATAGAAGGATCTTCAACAACAACTATATTCTCTTTATGAAACCCGGGAGATTTCTCTCGCAACAACCTGAGCTGCTGATATACGAGTATAGCACTTATAATTAATCCCGTGGAAACTGTAAATTGGGTAATAACAAGTATGTTTCGAAGCTTTATGGTATTATGCCTGGATTTAACTTTCCCCTTTAACGCCTCAACAGGGATGAGCGATGATAAATAAAGACCGGGATATAAACCGCCCAACAATACAACCAATACAAAGAGCAGAAGAAACAGAAGAATGGAAAAACCGCTCCTGATAATGGAGATGTCTGCGTCAATCCCCATCACTGAATTAAAGTATCCACTTACAAAATATACCAGAACACTGGCTACAATAAATGATATCAGGGTGATGATGAATGATTCAGTAAAGAACTGTAATTGCAGGAGTTTTTTACCGGAGCCAAGTGTAACTTTCACACCTACTTCCTTTGAACGCTCTTTAGCTTTCGCAGTGGAAATATTCACATAATTGATGCAGGCAATCAGCAGGATAAACACCGCCACAATACTGAGAATATAAATGCTCCTGATGCTTCCATTCGGTTCTATTTCTCTTTCATAATTAGAGTAGAGATGGATATCTGTAACCGGTTGAAGATAATAATCCCAGTAATTGCCATTTGCTTTTAGCTCATCATAGCTTGTGCTGTAGTTAGACCGGAGCTGAGGATCCAGAAAAGGTTTGACCAGAAGCGGGATTTTCTTTTCAACAGCCTTCGGATCGGTTCCCTGCCGCAATAAGATATAAGTATAGTATGTATTGTCTGTCCATGTTTGTGATTTACTCCAGGGGTCTGATAAACTTGAAAGAAGGATATCAAAATGAAAATGTGTATTGGGAGGAGTATCTTCGGCTATTCCAGTTACACGACATTCTATTCCATATCCACCGAGGGTAAGCTTCATTCGCTTGTTAATCACTTCTCCGCTTTCTACTTCTGATTTAGTGAAGTATCGAAGAGCGGCCTTTTCGCTTAACACAACGGTCCATGGTTTATTGAGTACCGTCTCTGCTTTTCCCTGTTTCAGTTTATAGTGAAAGAAATAAAAAAAGTTGGAGTCTGCTTCGAATACTCTTTTTTCATTAAATATCTTTTGAGTCTTACCATCATCGTAGCTCATGGATATATTCGCCCAATTCCATATTCTCGTGCTGGCCTCTACTTCCGGCAATCCGCGATCGAAGGCTTCTGCCAGTGGCGGGGGCGCCATACTGGAGCTGAAGTCGTGACCGCTCATATTTATTTTTGAATTCACCCTGAAAATTCTGTCTGCATATTTAAGATCGCGATCATAGCTAAGTTCAAACTGCACCCAAAGAAATATGAGGGTAGCACAAGCCACACCGATGGCCAGCCCCAGAACATTCACCACAAAATATACTTTATTCTTTAAAATACTTTTTAGAAAAATCTTAAGGTTGAGCTTGAACATAGCTGGTGTAATAGAAATTATTTAAAATTTTACTAGTTCTTGAAAGAGTCCGTTTTCTTGTCTTTGTGCGTACCCTGCATGTCTTGTATACCAAGTTCAAAAAGCACCGGGAACACTAACTAAATGAATTCATATTTTCATCATTTCGCTTACCGCGTAAATGTGCCCATAAGTTCGCCTTTTGCAAGAATATGTCCTTTCATGGCGGCTTCCAGTTTTTGTTTCGTCATATCAGAAGCACTTTCCAGCACGGTATCCAATGCATAAAGTTTAAATATATAGCGATGCTGCCCGTTAGGCGGGCAAGGACCTCCGTAACCAGCAGAACGCCAATCATTCAATCCATATATAGCTTTGATATCTGCGATCTTGAGATCTTCTTTCAGGGTCGTGACATTCGCTGGAATATTATACAATACCCAATGTACCCAAACGCCCATAGGAGCATCCGGATCATCCATAATGAGTGCAAAACTTTTAGTACCCGCCGGTGCATTACTCCAGCTGAGCGGTGGTGATATATTCTTCCCTGCACATGTAAACTTTTCAGGTATTGAATTACCTTCTGTAAAGGCTGTACTTGCAACCGTAAGTTTACCCTGACTGATAGCGTTGATATTGATGGCCATAAGAATAATGAGATAGAGAAATTTGAGAAGTCTTGTAATAGCTTTTTTCCTGATATTCATAATTGAAATTTATATGTTTGGCATTAATAAATCCTGAATACTTTCTTTTTCAGCTACACGTATGTTGCTGCTATGTGGAGTCACCTCCCAGTTATTTTCAAGCAGCCATGTTTTTATTAACATGATGAGATACTCCTGCGACCACACCAGTGTGCAGGTATGATCGGCATCTCTGATCAACGTATAACCTATCTTTCCGGATTGTATATAACTTTGCAGGCGCATAGCGGCTGTAAGCACGAAGGCGTCATACGCATCGCTGCCTTCAGAAAATATGTGATATAGTTTTGTGTTTCGCTTGAGCAATATGTCCCAGTTATCTATTTTAAATTCGGGCTGATTCTTTCTGACTATACCTGATCCAGCGTATGCTGCAGGCTTAAACTTCTGCTTTGCAATGTTAGTAATGGAATTCAGTATTCGGGAAAGATTTTTCAGGCTTAAAACGCTGCTCCTCCCACGCACGATCTTTTGCCACCGCGCTATACTGAACATATTCTTTTTGTAATATCGAAGAGCCACTGCCTCATTTGCTTTTTTCACAACGTCATACATTTCTTCAAGTTCATAGAAGTATCCGTTAATCGGAATTACGCCAACAACCCGGGTATCCTTTAGTGCTGTATGAAAAGCAACGTCTGCCCCGGAGCAAATTCCCATCAGGATAAATTCATGTATTCCATACGTCAGTGCAATAAAATCCATCGCTTCCTTTGCATCATGAACGTCATTTCCGGATTCTGACTGCTGCCATGCCGTTGCACTATCTCCAAGACCTGACAGATCGAATCGAAAGGAAGTCCATCCGGCTACACCCAATGTCCTTGCTAATTTAACGTATAACCTGTTTGGTCCAACGCGATGAATAAGCCCCCCGTTTATCATGATCATCACCGGGTAATGTATATTCGCGTGCGCTGGCCTGTGAATAATACCCACCAGATTTTTTGCTTCTCCAAATATGAAAGCTTTCTCCATACTAATCCAAGGTTGCATTTTTACTGAAGACGCGCTGCATTGCTGGCAGCCGTATATCCTGTGCTATCAAATCTGTAATCATTTTAATGGTTGCTGCAGGCACCATACTTTGATCCTTGACACCTTTTACTTTAAACCAAAATTTATACCCCTCACCTTTTATAAACTTTGCATGCATGCGCAGCTTTGCTTCTAATGGTTCAATTCCATCACTATTTTCTCCATCAACCACATAGATAGCTGTATTCTCCCTGTATTGGAGATTAAGAAGGTTCACCGCATTTATCTGGTTTGCCAGTGAGTCTGAAATAACAAACCCCATATTCTCAATCTCACTTTTATCCTTCTTTCTGCAACGGGCAAAGGCTTCGCTTAGCCATTTACGCTGAAGCCGTTCAAGCTCTTTCATATACATCTCCCCATGGATAACCGGGCTCCAAAGAATAAGTCCGTCAATATAGTGTTGGGAAGAATATATAGCTGCCAGGGTACCTCCTAACCGCACGCCAGCGAGATATACTCTATCTATACTAAAACTGCGTTTCAATTCAGCTATAGCGGTGTGGATGTTCGCAAGCCAATCTTCCATGCTGGCATCTTCCTGGTTTCCTGCTGAATCGCCTGATCCATAAAAGTCAAATTTGAGTACGTGCAATCCGGCTTGCGAAAGTCGCGAAGCCAAAGCGCTATAAGCGCGATGACATCGGATATATTCCTGACCGAAAGGGTAACAAAGAATCACTCCGGCATTAAGCTCATGCATACGATCG
Source organism: Ohtaekwangia sp. (assembly GCF_036786105.1). Classification (NCBI taxonomy): domain Bacteria; kingdom Pseudomonadati; phylum Bacteroidota; class Cytophagia; order Cytophagales; family Fulvivirgaceae; genus Ohtaekwangia; species Ohtaekwangia sp. Next base: position 51,678 of record NZ_DAIQRQ010000030.1, on the reverse strand, counting down.
GCTGGATAGATCATACCAAAAAGTTCATGCCCGGCACTTCCAAAATACAGTGGTTCCATCATGCAGACTTTACTCTATTCACTTTTTCTGAATTTATTTTCTTTTCAAAAACTCTTGCAAATTGACCGAACGGGAGATTCATAAAATCCAAAAAAGATGGTTCTTCTCCAAAGACCTGTTTTAGTTTGAACCTGGTTTTAATAACCAACAGCGAGTGGCCGCCAAGATCAAAAAAATTATCTGCCAGACCAACCCTTTCTATACCGAGGCTCTCTTGCCATATTTCCGCCAGCTGCTGTTCAAGTTTTGTTGAAGGCGGTATAAAATTATCGCTGGAGGTAATGTCTTTCAGATCCAGCAGTGCATTTCTGTCTACCTTTCCCACTGCGCTCAGAGGAAATTTTTTCAATTGTAAAAAATGCGCGGGTACCATGTAATCAGGAATAAGTTCACGCAGATACTTTCTCAGATCATTGATTGATATCGTTTCTTGTGCAATAAAATAAGCTACCAGTCGCTTATCAGATTCTGAGATACTTTTTACCATAACGATCGCTTCTTTAATCCCATTATACTTTAGCAACAGGCTTTCAATTTCTCCAAGCTCAACACGATAGCCACGAATTTTTACCTGAAAATCTTTCCGCCCTAAAAATTCCATATTCCCGTCCTCAAACCACCTGGCCATATCGCCTGTTCTGTATAGCTTATCCCCATTCAAAAATGGATTGTCTATAAATTTACTTGCCGTAAGCGCTTCGTCATTAATATACCCCTCCGCAAGACATTTACCACCTATATACAGATCGCCGGGTATACCGATAGGGCTAGGGAGTAAATGATGATCGAGTATATAATATTTCGCATTTTGAATCGGTTTGCCATAGGGAATGCTTTTCCAGGAAGGATTTACTTTCTCTACAGGATAATAGTTAGACCAGATTGTTGCTTCCGTTGCTCCACCAAGGCTTATAACTTTTACATTGGCAAATGTATCTTTAAGTGCATCCGGCAGCATGACGGGGATCCAGTCGCCACTTAGAAAGACGAGCCGGAAACTAGTACCCCTTCCTTTTACTTTGTCGAAGTAAGGCGTTACTTGCTGAAGCACTTCAGGGGCAGAGTCCCAGAATGTGATGTCTTCATCAAGAATAACATTCAGTAAATATTCAGGCTCCCGGATCTTTTCACCGGAAATTATTCTGATCGTTCCTCCCGCAGCCAGTATCCCGAAAATATCATAAACTGAAAGATCGAAACTCAATGAAGCCACAAACAGAATCTTGTCAGCCGAACTTACGTGGAAGGTCTTGTTTACCCATTCGATCACATTGATAACGGGACGATGCTTTACAACTACACCCTTAGGCGTCCCTGTTGATCCTGAAGTAAAGATCACATAGGCTATATCATCGGAAGATAATGCAAGCGATGGGTTTGTATTCTGTTTGCTTTCAATATCCTCATAGGTAACAATTCTTTTGCCGGATTTCTGTGCACGCAGATTACCATCCACACGTGACGTCAGGCAATAGATGGTTTTTAGTGAAGGCAATTGATCACCAGCAGTATATATTTTATCAAGTTGCAGGCTATTTGTTACCATGCTGCCGACTTGCAGGGAATCTAAAATATAAATGAGCCTTTTTTCAGGAAGATATGTCTCCAGTGGTATATAGATGCCTCCGGCTTTGAGTACTCCCATCACGGCAATGATCATCTCCTGAGATCTGTCTATAAAAATGCCTGCGTATTGTCCTCTTTTAAATCCATTTTCGATCAATGCATTCGCAAGCTGATTGGCACGTTCATTCAACTGAGCATAACTTAATTCGCCACTGTCGTCAATCGCGGCAATAGCATTAGGAGTTAACACGACCTGCTCCTCAAACAAACGAGACAATGTTTTCTTGTCTTCATAAGCTGCATCTGTATTGTTAAACGTCTCTAAAATTTCTCGCTGATCTTTTTCATCAAGTATCGATACCTGTGAAACAGGTTGTTCAGGATTTTTGTGAATACTTTGAAAAAAAACAACAAACTGGCGCAACATTCTATTGATCAAACCCCGGGTGAACAAACTACTATTATACACACACACCATTTCACTCCCTTCTTCCGGTATAATCAATTCAAGTTGCAGCTTTTCATTTTCATGATTATGGGAAACATTTTCTATACGCTTCACCAAAGCAACGGATAAAGAAAGTGCGTCAGCCAGCGTGCTTACCTTCTTAGACAACTGCGGGTATCGGGCCAACACATCGCGACTATATGTTTTATGTTTACGCACTGTATCTATAACTTCACGTGCAGAAGCCTGAAATACATTGAAGTTTACCGTTTGATTAACGTCAATATGCAGAGGTACTTTATCAGCAAAGACCGATTCGGCATACTGTGTTAAAAGCTGTAAAGATTCATCACGGAATCCTATATTAAACAAGAATGTATTGGTAAGCCTCGCCAGGTATGCTAAAAATGAAACAAGGAGAACCTCGCCTTCAGGCTTCTTATCTTCTATAAAAAATTCTTTTATACTAATCGCGATTTCATCACGCTTACACACCGTGGTATTCAATGCGTTCAAGGTGGTATAAGGAAGAATAAGCGGTTGCAGGTCATGGAGCCTGTTGACCCAAAACGCTTCACTCTTGTATGTATACGTGTGTATCTGGCTTATCTTTTTGATAAACTCTTCATCGGGGTCTTTGAGCTTCATTCCTTTGAACAACGCTAACTCGTCAACCACAGAACGGATTGACACATCCTGTCCATCAAGGGATTTTAGCCTGGTAATTCTTACGTCATGGGTCCGCGTGGATACCATCAGCGAATCCGTTACCGAAGAAATTGTGCCCGGAGGCAAATCAGAATGATTCTTTTCTATAGCGGCATCACTTACGATAAACAGTTTTTCATTGAGCAAAATTTTGGAAGTGACAAATGGATTCTCATAGTTACCAAAGTTTGCCGCCCGTACCAGTGCATCAATTTGCTCTGCGTTACTATTCCATGAAATTATATCCTGAAGCTGCGCACGTTCGGAAAAACCAAAATAGGTACGCTTATTCAAATCTTGCTTTGTAATTGTAAGAGGTCGATCAGACGCAAGATGATTTACAAACTCTTCGAAAGATTTAACGGCAGCTTCGTAGCATTTAATATTAAGTGAAAATGCAGTTTCGTCTTCATCAACTGATACCCGGGCCTGCTTTACAATATCACCTGTATCGAATGATTCATTGAGTAAGTGCCAGCTGACACCGTGTTCATTCTCGTGATTGACAAGCGCCCATGATGTAGCAAACCTTCCTGCATATTTAGGTAGCAGCGCGTCATGGTAATTTATGGCGTATTGCTTGGGAAGCGATAGTACTTCCTTCGATACATAATGTGGATTGTTAATACTTAAAAAATAATCAAATGAAGCCTGATTGCAAAAATCGAAGATGTCCTCTTGTCTAAAATGGCAGTGTAAAATGTTATTCTCCTGACACCACGTTTTCACATCGCGGTCGTCTGAAATAACCCCAAAAATCTCATTGCCGTTATCGAGCAGTATTTCTGCACATCGTATAGGAAGAGTAGAACCTCCGATGATGAAACAATCAAACCCGCGCTTTATAAAAGTCTTTTCAAAATTTACCTGTGATAGCGATGTGTTGACATTAAACAAAACAAAAGAAAGTAATGTTTTAAAGTTCTCACTGATCAATTCAGCTGTAACCTTCCTGTATAAAGATGTATTATATTCCAGGTAACATTCGAGGTGCTCACTCATTTTCTTAAATACAAACCGGATGTTGGCATTTGTATAGGAGGTATTTTTTTCATGTATACCTTCCAATAATACAAGTACATCCGTGCTGGCTTCCTGATTATTCTGATCCGTTTTTTCGATGGCACCGATAATCGTTTGTCTCATTTGAAGCAGACATTCCTTGAATGACTGGCTTTCGGTAAATTGACATCTGATCTTTATTATTCGGGGTTCATCTCCATTCTGGCGATATTCCGGCATGCTTACTATAACTTCACTCCTCTTTGAATGCTTTCCTAATTGAATGGCTGCTGCAGTCATCAGGATCATGTGCAGAGTATGATCAATCCCATTACTGATCTGGTCAATCCGGGCAAACAACTCACCGGTAATTTCGACTTTAATTGTATTGAGAAAATACGCACTTCTCCTGGGGCCTCGTTGATCGTATGGAAAATGACTTTTAACGGGCACACTTGCTTTATGTGATTGAATTATAGGTAGAGAAATATCTTCATTCTTAATGTTCATTGCGTTACGCATTAACAGTGGTTTTGCAAATCGGTCAATCAAAATTCAGATCAAACACAGGTGAGTTATTTATCGAAGCTCTCCACGATATATTAATGTCCCCAATGGGTATATGTTCGTTTTGAGATATTGATGAAATGATCTCTTTTATATATAGGCTGATATCTTCAATAGTCGCTTTCTTAAATAATCCTGTTTTATAGCGGATCATACAGCTTATCGTGCTCTCCAAATCATCAACCAATAAGGAGATATCATTCGGCGCAGGACGTGATGCAGTGCTGTCAAGCAGATCATATTGTATTGTGTTTTTATGATGAACCTCGTTCCGGTAGTTTTTGAAAATGATCGTTGTATTAAACAACGGGTGTTGTGTTGAAACTTTTTTCATTCTTAACTTCTCCATTAGTTCTTCAAATGAATAGTCCTGATTCTCGAAGGCCAACAGGGTTCTTTCCTTCACCTCGAGCAAGAACTCTCTGAAAGATTTTTCCGGATGAGGATAGTTTCTCAGTGCGAGTGTATTCAAAAACATACCGATGATGTTTTCAAGCCCGGCATGTCCGCGGCCTTCAACAGGTGTCCCAATGATGATATCATTTTTTCCCGAAAGCTTATGCAGGAGAATAGAATAAACAGCAAGCATCAGTATAAAGGTGGAAGTGTTGGTTTCTCTTACGATTCGCTTCATGGATTGCGTTTGTAAACTGTCGATAACAAATTCTACCGTACCGGATTTTGAAGAGGGATCTGCATTGGTATAATCCCATGGAAGTTCCGGCTTAGGCAAGGGAGGCGAGAGTTCTCTCAGCCAAAATGCTTCTTGCGAGGCAAACCATGGCTCACTCTTCTTGCTGTTCTGCCATTCGGAAAAATCTTTATACTGAATCTTCAGATCAGAAAGAGTATTGCCATGATACTCGCTGAAAAGTTCATTGATCAGAATGTTCCTTGAAGTGCCATCGAATATAATATGATGCGCATGGAAAGACAGAATATAGCGAGTGCCTGACGATCCTTTAATTTTAAACAATGCTGTTCTGAACAATGGAGCTTCCGCGAGATTAAACTTTTCAGAAAGTGACGCGATCATCACCTTTGCCGTTTCTTCATCCGTCTCATAAGAAGGCAAGGTGATTACAATTTTTTCATGAATCTTTTGTACCAGTTCACTCTCCATGATGTGAATGGAGGTTCGCAAACTTTCATGTCTTTTCACTAATTGATTAATAGCCTGCTCCAGGCGTTTTTGATCAGGCATTTGCTCGAATGCAATTAATGTATCAATACAAAATCCCTGCGAGTCGGGCGCCATTTCTTCCATGATAAACAACCGCTTTTGAGCAGAAGACAGAGCGTAATAATCTTTGATAGTAGCCCGCTGAATAGATTCAAATTCTTCTGTTGCTGAACTCCTGATATATTCAGCAAGATCCCGCAGACAAGGTGTTTTGAAAACTTTTGTCAATGGCACTTTGCAATGGAGCTCTTTGAAAATCTTCGAAGTAAGCGCAACAGCCTTCACCGAGTGTCCTCCCAGATCGAAGAAATCAGCATCGATACTAATAGAATTCTCATCCATTCCAAGCACCTGCGACCATATCGCTACAAGCGCTTTTTCTGTGGCATCACGCGGAGCGATGTAATGGTCTAACGTTTTGTCTTGCGGCTTCGGCAATGACTTTCGGTCTATCTTTCCATTGGGCGTTGTGGGAATCTTATCAACAAACAGGAAATAGGAAGGGATCATGTATTCCGGAAGACTACCCAACAGGAAGGCGCGCAGATCACCTCCATCAAGAACGCGATCAGCAATCATATAAGCACAAAGATATTTATCGCCGGTTTTCTCATTGCTGTTGACAAGAACTACGGCATGTCTGATCGCCTCATGTCTGAGCAATTGATTTTCAATTTCCTCCAACTCTATCCGGTAACCTCTGATCTTTACCTGATGATCTATCCTGCCAAAAAATTGAATTGTGCCATCGGGAAGCCATCGGGCCAGATCGCCTGTGCGATATACTTTTTCCGAAGTACAAAAGGGATTAGCAATAAATTTTCTCTTTGTAAGATCATCGTTAAACAGATAACCTCTCGCCAATCCTTCCCCTGCCACACAAAGCTCTCCAGACGCCCCTATAGGAACCAGTTGCCGGAGTGTATTAAGGATATAAATTTTATTGTTGCTGATCGGTTTACCAATCACTGGCGTTTTTTTATACCTGGAGAAAAGATTACGCTCTATTGTGTGGGTCACCGTGCCAATGGTAGTTTCGGTAGGTCCGTAATGGTTAATCACGGTTACATCCGGACAATATCGGTAGATGACCTCAACATCCGCTACATTAATCTCTTCACCACCTATCAGTATAGTATGAAGTCCGGATAATTTCGCTCCTGAAAATTCTTCGCTGCTTACAATAAGCTTGAGCAACGTTGGTGTTATTTTAATATAGGTTATCCGATGGTCCTTTATATAATTCAAAAGGTTGAGCGGTGATAAATACGTTTCGCGCTCAATGATATGCAGCGTACCGCCTCTAACCAATACCGGGAATACAGCAGTGTAGCCAAGGTCGAATGCAAACGAAGATGTAAGCACTGCCCTATCTGATTCGCGAAGGTTAAGTTTTTCAGCAATAAAGCATACATAATTAACCAGACTCTTATGCTGTATGAGAACACCTGATGGTGTGCCGGTTGTACCTGAAGTAAAGATGATATACGCTAAATGATCCGGCTTAACATCCACTTCGATCCTGGATGATGACTGACTATTTAATGCGCGCAAGTCAGCCTGAATTTTATTTTTTTCCCTTGGAGTAATCGGCTTGAGCTTATCAATTTGCAACAGCACGTCATACCTGTATCGGGTCAATTCATTTTCAATCGTATATATTTTATTTGTGATCTTAACTTCAGCAATCTCATTAAGTTCTGATGTCAGATCTGCAAAAAAATCCCTGGAGATAAATAAGTCTGAAGACCAATCTGTTTTTGTTTTGTAACTATTGTTTCTATTGGCTTGTTTAAACGATCGCATGTCTGCGAGCATATCTTCTTTTAAATCCTGGTCTAACACATCACCTATAAATATAGAGCCGCTGTCTTTCAATAAGCGTGTGGCTTTTTTCAATACCTGGCGAAGGTAATTGTGACCATGAAAGGATTGAATGACGCTGTTAATAATCACGAGATCAAACCCGGCTTCATTGATCTTGTCTATCTCATCGGCAGGCAAGCATTCAACAACAATATTCTCATACTGCTCCTGCGCTATTCGCTGTTTATTTTTTTCAATAATGACATTGGAAAGATCAACCCCATAGTAAAATGAAACGTAGGGCGCGATTCTAAACATGGTTATTCCAGAAGCGCAACCTATTTCAAGAACGCGCATATCCTGGCGCAAAAGAGGGGCAATCTTGATAAAGACATTATCAGCATATTCATGCATCTGCTCGGCAGGAAAAGGTTGCCCGGTATAGCTTGTGAACCAGCCGCCTCCCGTTATTTCATCGGTGGCGGTTTCACCTATATATTCCCAGAGCTTTTTATCCATCTTTTCATTCTTCTCTCCTTCCTCCTCAGCATACACATCTTCACTATCTATACATAAGAACGTGTGAAATGAAGGGCATTCCCACTGCAGCTTGTTCAGTACTTTTATAAATGATCCCTCAGAAATTATAATTCCGATCTTAGCATTATTAATAATCGCTTTGATCCGGTCTTCCGGAATGGTTGACTCGATCGGAACATATACACCCCCTGACTTCATAATTCCCAGGATCGAAACAATGTAGTCAGCAGAAGGATTCATTAATATACCAACAGGTGTTTCCAATGTTATTCCCTTCGTGTTATACAGGTAATGCGCTACCTGGTTGGCCCTCTGTTCCAATTCCTGGTAAGTCAATGAAGTATACTCATCCGTTACGGCTACATTACCGGGTGTTTTCTTAACCTGTTGCTCAAACAATGCGAAGAACGTGTACTCGCTGGGGAATGGTGCTGCCGTATTATTGAAATCATTCATCAAAAGAGACTTCTCTTCTTCTGACACGACATTGAGTTGACCGCACAGAACATCTACATTCGTCAATGCATTTTTTAACAGCGTTTGGAAATTGAGCCAAATTCTCTTAATAGTAGAATTTTCATAACGGGCAGGATTTGATTCCAGTGTAACCGTAACAGATGTATCCTGCCTTTCAAAAACAATATTAAAATTATAGTTGATGTGCTGGATATCCTTTTTATCCTGAATGTTGTGCATAACCACGGCTACATCGAACAAAGGGAACTCATCATGCACGCTGGTGAGTTTAAGGAACTGCGGGAGTGTCTGTATTGGAAAATTCTGATGTTGAATACCTTCGACTATAGCTGTCCTGACCTGTAATAACAAAGCCTTAAAAGAAGTGTCAGGTAAAACGTGGCATCGAACGGGGAGTATCGTATTTATAAGTTTTCCTTTTGAAGTATGTCTGTACGTTGGTGTTCCGATAATGATATCTTCATTACCGGTATATTTAGCTAACAGCACAGCCATGGCTGTAGTCAACACTATATGCAATGTTTCATCCACATTACGGCTGACTTTTAGCAGGGCGGAAGCAATGTCTTCAGGCAACTTAAATTCTATAGTATCTTTTTTGCTTTCATAAGGAGTGTCATTGTAATCAGGAGGAAAAGCGCTTCTTACAATGTCTCCCGAAAACTTTGAAAGCCAATAGGTGCGCTCTGTTTCCCGCTGGCTGGCTACGATCAATGCTTCCCCGTATGATTTTTTTTCATTCATAATGTAGGCGTTATTCTGTAACGGTAGTTGTCGAATCAGAAAACTCAAACTCTATTGTGGGCATTGCAGGCTGCACTTCTACAAAATCATGCTTTAACCTAAAATCTTTAATGGCAAGTCGTTCATTTCCCAAGGCTTGTTTAATGACACTTATATAGCGCTGCGCGAAATCCATGATGGTAGATCCTGTAAATAGATCAGACCTGTATTCGAAGTAAAAATATACCTGGTCTTTTACCTCAAACACCATTAGTGAGATATCAAACTTTGCAGTTCTGTTTTCAATATCATACATAGCGGATTTGAAGTATCTGCTTTCTGATCTTGGCTTTTCAAAATTTTGTACTACCAGTGAAATATCAAACAAGGGATTTCTCGACAAGTCTCTTTTCAGTTTTAATTTATCTACCAGATCTTCAAATTGCACTTGCTGGTTATCAAATGCTTTTATTGAATTTCTTTTTACCTCCTGCATAAATTCAATAAATGTTTTTTCGTGAGCAGGAAAATTCCGTATTGCCAGCTTGTTCACAAACATTCCAATAATTCGTTGGAAGTCAGCTTCCGGTCTGCCAAATATGCTGCTGCCTATAACAACATCCTCCTGTCCGGTATATTTATGCAATAAGATATTTATAGCAGATAACAGATACATAAAGAGTGTCACTTCATGTTTTTTACAACATGTTCGTAAAGCTTCTGTATCCCCTGCATCCAGGTAAATACCATATCCTCCTCCGGAAAAGCCTGGTGTTTCTGATCTCAGGTAATCAGTAGCAAGCGCTGATGAAGGAATACCGTCTGCATAAACAGACAGCCAATAATCTAATTGCTTTTTATAGGCAGCAGAGGCGAACAGGTTATTTTGCCACGCAGCAAAGTCCTTGTACTGAATCTTCATCTCCGGAAGAGACCTGTCTTCATAAAGATCCATGAGGTCATCCTCCAAAATACTTTTCGAGGTTCCATCCGATACAATGTGATGAATATCGTGCACCAATAAATATTCTTCCGCATTCAACTGAATAAGCCCAACCCTGAACAATGGAGCGCATGCTATATCAAAGGGTCTGACAAATCCATTGATCACTTCACGGATTTTATCAGGAGTATGCGTTCCAAGCTCTTCGATTATCACCGGAACTTCATCATGCACAACCTGCACAGGTTCATTGTTGACAAGGTGAAATGATGTTCGTAAGGTTTCGTGACGCTGAATTAATTTTCTGTAGGTATTTTCAATTCGCCCGCGGTCCAGCTTTCCCTCGAATTTCAGAAGGAACGGAGAATTATAGCTCGTACCCACTCCTTCAAGCTGCTGGAGGAAAAAAACTCTTTTCTGTGCTGATGATAGCGGGTAAAAATGTTTTTTTGCTAATGGAACGATCTGTATAGAATCTGTTTTTGATGCACCCGTAACAAACAAAGCAAAGTCTTTAATGGTCGGGGTTCTGAATATCTGAGCCAACGGTATATTGACATCATGCATTCTGTTGATCCTCGATATCATCATCATGGCTTTCAACGAATATCCTCCCAGTTCAAAAAAACTATCATTCGTACCAATAGACTTTTCTTCTATGTCCAGAATCTCAGCCCAGATTTTAAGGAGTGTTTCTTCCATTGCTGTTGCAGCCGGCGCTTTCAGCACCTGGCCCCGTGCATCCGGCTTCGGCAAAGCCTTCAGATCAGTTTTTCCATTGGCAGTAACAGGTATATGATCCATAAAAATAAAAAATGCCGGGATCATGTACTCTGGAAGTCTTGCCAGGAGAAAGCTTCTGAGGTCATTCACATCGGGCGCTGGAGAAGCAACCATATAGGCACACAGATATTTATTATCCGGATTGCGCTTGTGATGGTCCACCTGCACAATCGCTTGCTTCACGCCATTATAACCGAGTAAGTGAATTACAATTTCTTCCGGTTCTATACGATATCCCCTCACCTTAACCTGGAGGTCTCTTCTACCCAGATATTCTATTTTTCCATTGGGCCTCATTCTGGCGAAGTCACCCGTCCGGTAGGCTTTCCGTGATGTATCAAAAGGATTACTTATAAACTTTTGCGCTGTGAGTTCGCGATTGTTTACATATCCTGCGCCAACACATTCTCCACTGATTACTAACTCTCCGGGAATACCTTCGGGAACCAGTTGCCCGTTCTTATCCATGATAAATGCTTGTGTATTATAGATCGGATTGCCAACGGTGGGATATTTTTTATACTTATGAAATTCCCCGAAATCTATAAACTGCGCTATCGTGCCAATGGTAGTTTCTGTAGGGCCATACTCATTCATGAATCGTATCTGTGGGCAAAGACTATGTGCCTTCTCCAGATCATTACAATTTACCTGCTCGCCTCCCAGCACCACCCGCGTAAGCGATCTGCCATTCACAGTATTGAATTCTGCACTGTTAACCAATGCCGAAAGAAGCGTGGGGGTAATTTTAATATACGTTAACCGATTGTCAGCGATATACTGAAGAAACACAGAAGGTGATAGAATCACTTCCCTACTTACCAAATGCAGCGTTCCACCTGTTATCAAAGTAGAAAAGATATTGGTGTAACCCATATCAAAAGCAAAAGACGATGCTAAAACCGTGTTGTCGTTTCCGGTAATTTCACAGGTGCGTATAAACCAATTCAGGTAATTGTTAAGATTTGCATTCGAAATGCGCACACCCTTCGGATTTCCCGATGTGCCAGAAGTATAAATAATATATACACTGTCTTCTTCATCGTTCTTCGTCTCCGCGTAATTCTCTTCGTTCTTATACTGATAGGTGCTGATGCCAATAACAGGAACCGGGCAATTCAATCCGGCAATTTCTTTTTGCACCAACAAAAGGTCACAAACGCTATCCCTGATAATATACTCTATTCTTGAAGGTGGATAAGCCGGATCAATGGGAATAAAGACACCGCCAGCCTTTAACACTGCAAGGATCGCTATGATCATATCAGGATGAGGTTCGGTAACTATACCGACAGCATTTGTTTTCTTCAAACCTGCTCTGATGAGACGTTCTGCGAGCCGGTTTGCCTGGGTATTCAGTTCACGATACGTTATTTTTTTTCCATCACTCACCAGTGCGATATGATCAGGAGTTCGCCTGACTTGTTCTTCAACTCGGGAGATGACAGTTTTAGATTTCGGAAAATCAACGATCAGACCCTCTGCTTTATCAAGAATACCATTGACCTCGCTGGCAGAAAGCATTGGAAGCGTCCCTATATCTGCCGTTGGATCATGCAGCACAGCATTGAACAGATTTTTATAGTGCTCTTCCATCCGTTCGATGGTAGTCTTCGAAAACAAGTCTGTGTTATATTCTATATAGCCCTTTATAGTATTTTCATCTTCCCACACAATGAAAGTGAGATCCATCTTTGAAGTATTCCTGGCAATTTCAATTTCTTCTGCCGAGATACCGGGGAGTTGTAATGTTTGCTGCGGAACATTCTGAAAAACAAACAGTACCTGGAAAACAGGATTGAAGCTCAAACTTCTTTCAGGCTGAAGTTCCTCAACAAGTTTTTCAAAAGGTACATCCTGGTTGGTAAAGGCATCCAGTGTAACCTTTCTTATCCGGTGCAATAATTCCAAAAAGGCAGGACTGCCGGATAAGTCTGTTCTGAACACAAGGGTATTTACAAAAAAACCGATCATGTCTTTAACTTCGTCTCTATTCCGGTTAGCAACCGGAATCCCTACAACGATGTCTTCCTGTGCACTATAGCGATATAGTAAGATCTTGAATACCGTCAGCGCAATCATGAAAGGCGTTACTTTTTCCTTCTTGCAGAGCGCTTGCATCGAGGGAATGGGAATATCTATAAAATGCCTGGCACCGCAATAGGTTTGATAGGCCGGTCTGTCAAAATCGGTGGGTAGGTTTAATGTTGTTAAATTCTTTAGCTGCCTACGCCAGTAGTCTAGCTGTAATTTAAAAAGGTCAGTAAAAAATGGTTGTCGTTGAAACACAGCATAATCACTATACTGATATTTTAAATCTGCCAGCGATGATGAGGTATGCGAGGAAAAGTCTCTGTATAGTGTGGTGAGCTCTTTATTAAAAATTTCCATTGACCAGCCATCCGTAACGATGTGGTGCATGCAAACAGAAAGAATATAGCTTGTATCGAAACAACCGATCAGCTTAACATTAATTAAGGGGCCGGTAGTTAAGTTAAACGAGCCAGAGATATGTGCTGCGAGAAAATCATTAAGTTTCTTCTCATCTGTTATTCCTGCAACCAGTCCATCAATATACTCATAGTACCCTGTTGCAAATGGTTTTACTACCTGCACAGGCTTATCACCGGCCAGCAAAAAAATCGTTCGCAAAGAAGCATGACGCTGAACAATCTCATGTATACTCTTTTCCAAAGCATCTTTGTTCAAGACACCCTTCAGGCGATATACTTTATGTTCATTGTATACACCGCCCTGTGGAAGTAATTGATTCAGTACACATAATTGTTCTTGTGCGTAAGAAAGCGGAAACTGCTTTACACCCTGACGCATCTTTTCCTTTAAGAGTAATTTTAACGACTCCTGTTTGCTTTGTACTGAATTTACTTCCGCACTCATTTTTCAATTTTTATTTACACCTTCCTAAAACCTGTCAAGCAACTTCTGAATTTCTTCTTCGCTCATATCATCAATTTTATCTTCTTCCAATTGCACATAATCCACCACTGCCAGCGGTGCTAAACCTCCTATATCCAATGCTCCCCTCGCTACATTGGTTTCAAACTTCCTGATGATAAAATCCGTCAGTTCATCAATGGATTGCAGTTGCTGAAATTCCTTCTCTGTTATTTGAATGCCTATATCATCTACCAACACACGCATTCTGTCAAACTGGATTGGTATAGGGTCGTTATCCCTTAATACCTCTCCTGATTGTCTTATCAAATATTGTGTTACTATGTTTTTTCTGTCTTGTGGGAAAGCTCCGAGAATGCGCTTTCTTATCTGGTTATGTTCATCACCTGCATGCCCCTGTCTGCTTTTTGTTTCAATAATATATGCAAGCTGTGCAATGGAGGGATTAGCAAAAACATCGGTAAGCCCGATGCTATAGGAAATAGTTTTTTCGATATGAGCAATTAAATACGTTGCCAGCAGTGAAGTCCCTCCTAATTCAAAAAAATTATCGTGAAGGCCGATTTTATCATGCCCAAGAAAATGTTTGAAAATTTCAGTCAGTTTGTCTTCTATAGCGGTGCGCTCATTCGATAAAGGTGTTACGAGAGTCTCTTCATGAACTATCATTTTTTCCGGAGTGATACTGCTATTTGTTTTTTCTGTCTTGACACTCTCCTTTATATCAATCATGTATTTTTGTTTCTCATAAGGATATGTAGGAAGAGCAATTCTCTGTCCTTCTTTTCCTTCATAATAATTACGCCACTTCATCGTTACTCCGGCCAACCAAAGTTTACCGGCGCTGGTAAGCACATGCTCGTAAGAGGATATTCTATCTTTTGCATGTGGCGATGAGGAAACCTTTATTCTTGATTTTACCGGATCACGATGACTGTTAGCCAATGCAAGCAATGTTACTCCCGGGCCTGTTTCCAAAAGATGGCAAGTCGTTTCCTCCAGCACGCGTTGAATGGCCATGGAAAACTTCACTGGCAGGCGGAGATTATTAACCCAGTGTGTTGCACTTGTTGCCTCATCATCCGTCAGCCATTTGCCTGTGACCGATGACATGATGCGAATTTTAGGAGCGGTAAGTTTTATATTTTCAAAGGAGGCCTTGAACTCATCCAGAGTCGGATCCATCGCCTGCGAATGGCTGGCAACGTCAATATGCAGGTAGTGTGCCTGAATACCGTCCGCTAAAAGTTTAGTTCGCATGATTTCCATTTTTTCCGGTGAGCCGGAAACCACACAATCAGAAGGCGAATTGACAGCTGCAAGATATACACCCTCTTCCAGCATGGGTGTTAACCTTTCTTCTGCTAACGGAATTGAAAGCATTGCGCCCACAGCAGTTTGTTGCATCAACCGGCCTCTTTTTGCAATGATCAGTAACGCATCTTCCAGCGACATTACGCCTGCTATACATGCAGCGGTGATCTCTCCGAAACTATGACCTAATAAAACCTTGGGTGATATACCCCACCGCATCCATTGCTTTGCCAAAGCGATTGAAATAATAAATATAGCAGGCTGTGCGATGGATATCTGCCGGAGTATCACAGCTGCCTGGTCTTCGGCATCTTTATCAGGGTATATAATGTCTTTTATGGAGATATTCAGATACGGTTCGAGTATTGCTGAGCAGTAATCTATATTTTCTTTAAAGTAAGGTTCAGCTGTATAAAGATCAAGGCACATGTTGATATGTTGTGTACCCGATCCCGGAAACATAAATACAACCTGCTCTTTTTTACTGGTCGCTATTCCTGAAGGAAACGAAGCGCTGCCAGCCAGTTTCAAAATAGCATCAGGTATATCCTTGCAAACCACAAAACGCCTGTAATTAAATTCAGTGCGTCCGGTGTTTAATGTATAGCATACATCATGTAAATGTATACCTGGATTTACGCTCAGAAATTGTATCAGATTTTCTATAGTCTTCCGAAGAGCGTTTTCGGTCTTGGCGGAAAGAACGATGGTTTCACAAGGAAAAGTTTGCTTCGGATAGCTGTATTCAGGAGCTTCTTCAAGAATGATATGTGCATTGGTTCCTCCCATGCCGAGAGACGTAACACCTGCTCTTCTTGGTGATGTATCCGATTTCCACGGTATAAGTTTTGTATTGACGAAGAAGGGGCTTTCCGAAAAATTGATTCGCGGATTTGGATTCTCAACATGAAGTGTAGGAACGATCTCCCTGTTATAAAGCGACAATACCGTTTTAATAAATCCCGCAGCACCCGCAGTTGCACCAAGATGACCTATGTTGGATTTCACCGAACCTATAGCACAGAATCCTTTCCTCGCAGATCTGAAAACTTCTTTCAATGCCTGAATTTCATAAGGATCTCCAATGCGTGTACCGGTTCCGTGCGTTTCTATGAAGGTGATTGTCTCGGGATCAACGTTCGCTTTCCGAAGGGCTGCCGTGATCACTTCTACCTGGCCTTTCTTGCTGGAAGCAGTATATGTAATTTTGCCACCGTCATTGTTCACTGCAGAACCTTTAATGACCGCAAGGATTGAATCTCTATCACGAATAGCGTTGACCAGGGGTTTTAATACAACGATTCCTACGCCATCACTCCATAGTGTGCCATCTGCTTTTTCATCAAATGCCCTGCAATGACCATCGGATGATACGAGCGAGTCTTTAACGTATAGATAACCCGTTTTAGACGGGCTCGATATTGAAGCGGCCCCGGCAATGGCTACATCACATTCACCATACAGTAAACTCTTGCATGCTTCGTGGATCGCTACAAGCGAAGTAGAACATGCAGTAAGCAACGTGACGCTCGGCCCCTGAAGATTTAATTTATAGGAGATCGTTGTAGCCACGTAATCTCTTGTAAAAAGAAATTCATTGAACTGCTGTTCTGTGCCCCGGCTTTTGTTGAAATCTTTGACCCGGCTGACCCAATTATAATTAGGCTCAGCCCCGACATATACTCCTATCTTACCCTGATAATCTTCCGGACTATACCCGGCACGCTCAATAGCTTCTCTCGAACATTCGAGTAAAAGTCTGATCTGCGGATCTGCTATTTCGACTTCACGTGGAGTATAATCAAAAAAGCCTGCATCAAAGTATTCAGAATTGTCAATATAGCCCTTTGCTCTTATATAGTTTGGATCCGATAACACTTCAGGGTCTATGCCAGCCTCTTCCAACTCCGCTGCAGTAAAAAAAGATATCGACTCAACACCGTTCCTTAAATTGCTCCAATATTCGGCAAGATCACTAGCTCCCGGAAATCTTCCGGCCATGCCAATAACAGCAATTTCGCCAGCATAATTATTATTATCGTTTTGGGTGTTGTTCATGCTTCTGTCACATTAGAATGCCGTCTGCTTACACTTGCTTGCTGTTGTATATATACTTTCCATCAGGTTTACTCTCACTTCATATTCAGATAAGGGAATGTTTTTGATTTCACCCCGAATAACACTTGCAAAAAACTTCAACTGGTTGATATAGTAATTCTGCGGAGGAAACACGATCCGTTCTTTTTCACCTTTATGTATTATATCCATTATCAATTTTGCTTTACCGAAAATCGGTCTGAAAAAATTGCCAATGTGGATCAATGCTTCTTCAAATTGTATGCGGTGACTTGCTTCGAAGGGACGATTATAGGAACAATGAAAATTAGCCACCATTGAACCAGGAAATATCATTTGCGCCTGGAACTCGTCATCTATACTATTAGGGCCGGAAAAGTCGGATTTGCCTTCTATCCCTAAAGGTTGCTCATGAATTATACTTTGCACAAACTGGATCCAATAAGAAGCAGAATCGTAAAACACTCCTCCGCCCATCTTCTTATAAAACCGGTAATTATTTTCATCATGCTTTAACTCACAAAAAATATTCGTCTGTATCGAAACGAGTTTACCATATTGATTAGCGTCAATGATTTCCTTCAATTTCTGTTGCCATGGATGATGGCGGACCATAAGTGCTTCTGTCAGATTAACCGCATTTTCTTCCACTACAGCTTTTATTTGCTTGAACTGACTGCTCTTGATACATAGTGGCTTCTCAACGAGAATGTGTTTTTTTGATTTGGCTGCTCGGATAATCCATTCTTCGTGCAAATGATTCGCTAATGGGATGTAAACAGCATCCACTTCATCGCTTTGAATTAAAGCTTCATAATTGTCAAAGATTTTAATGCGCGAGCCAGCGGAACCCGCCACGCTCTCCGCGCGCTCCCTTGTACTCGCAGCTATACCTTGAAACACTATATCCCCGATTTCACGTATAGGCTCAATAATGGCCTTCGGCAATATTGTTGCCGCGCCTAATGCTCCTATCCGCAAAATTTCATAATCTCTCGCCCTCATTAAACTGGTACGCTATATTGTTGGACAACTTTCTATCCGCTATTATATTCCGAACAAATTCCAATTGTTCTATTTTCTTTTCCAGACCAATACACCAATTGGCATGGTGAAAAACAATTTGCTCGGGAACTGTCAACTCGTTTACTGATCGATAAAAAAATCCCGGAAGCCAGAATAACGATGGAGGAAGTATACCCCATCGCACATTGGGTTGCAATGATGGACTATGAATGAAAGTAGTTTCCGGATAATTTGATTTCAGCACGGCATGATCTATTGCAATCGCACCATCGGCAGCCGCAATATCACTCTCAAGTCGCGCTTTACTCCCCCCCACTGCCATGCCCAGCATCATATTTAAATAAGATTGATCATCTATACCCTTTATATCATGGATCAACGTTTCATACAATTGTTCAAAAAGTGAAAGTGTATTGGCATTGCAGCGGCCAATAAAAAATCCGGCGCATACAAGTACTTTTCCCCCATTCCATTGAAAAAGAATGTCATGATCTTTTAAAAGGTCATTAACAAGACTGGGAGTAAGATTAAAAAACTGCGCATCAACGTCTGACCCGATAATCACTTTGCCTTCGTTTTCCCTGATCGTTTTGATCCAATAGACGATCTTTTTCAATTGTGTATCTCCCCACCCCGGACTTTTAAAGGCAGCTGTCGTACAGTCCTGCACATCACTCTGTAAAGGCACTACCGAAAAGCCTTCCGGAATAGAGGGCAGAAAGAAATTCTTATAGAGGATTTCATGTGAAGGTGTGAAATAACAATATATGTTGATCATATGTATTTGGTTACTGGTATAATTCTATTTCAACCATATAAAGCAGACCGGTTTCTGGTCTATCCTTCCGTTGAAATAATATTTACTCGCTCCAATACGTAATCAGCAAAACTGGAAATGCTTTTAAACAATTCTTTGTTCAGATCTTCATCATCAATGGTTATACCGAATTTCTCTTCAGCACGCAATAAAATATCCAGCGCTTCAATAGAGTCCAGGCCTTGCTCTGCGATCAAATCCGAATGCTCAGTTATACTCTCCGGTTTGATCCTTCCTCTTGTACCTTCATGGAGGATTGTCTTTAGCGATTCTACAATTTCTTCCTTTTTCATAAGTACCTAATTTTGAATTTAATTTTTACAGAACAGTTTATCCACCAATTCAATGAACTGGCTTTTTTCAATAACAAAAAAGCTTTCAGCCAACTTCACATTGCTTCTGCGGAATAACTCTGCACGGTAGTGGTTAAGCCGCGTATTTATAGCTTTCAAATTATATCGCGTTACCTGGCTTTCATATTTATCGATAAGCATTTGCTTCTCATCAGCGTACGCGGAAATATTTACCGTATGGTTAGCAATCAGCGGAAGCATGATTTCATAAAGTGATATGCATACTTCTTCGGTAATTTCTTTCAGTGCCTCGGTCAATATCAATGACGTTGCTTCATGATCCGGATGCCGGTCAAATAACCAGGGCGAAAGAATAAGATCAGGTTGAAGTTCCGTGATAACCTGTTTAAGTGCCAACTGAATATTTAGCATATTTTCATAAAGAGCGCAATCCGGAAAATTCCAGAACAATTGTTTAACTGTGGGAAGAATCTCCTTTATTGATTCTGCTTCCGTCCTTCTGGTTTGTATATCGCCGGCATCAATACCATACCGGCCATCGGTCAGGTAAATAATAGTTATATCAGCATCTGATTTTGTATAGTGCAGCAACGTTCCACCGCACCCCAGTACTTCATCGTCAGGGTGTGGAGCGAGGACAAGCACCGTACGCGCGTGAAGAGGCTTCCCCATGGAGACGTTTACGCCAAGGGGCATTCGTAACAACTCTATTATGCTTCGCTCTTTAGTTAAGCTCAATTTTTTCATGTGCATGAACCAGCGCTAAATATTCATTTACGTTTTTTATTTCTCCGGATAATAATTTTCCGAGATGGTATATTACGGCATGGCTATGCTTTTTGTAAAACGCATTCATCGAAATACTCAAATCCGACTTAAAGTCGCAGCGGTGATGTGCCATGTGATAATTACAGGCGTTCTCATTATACCTAAAGCTAACCCCACTTAGAAAAAGCCGGTAACCCATTTCAAGATCCTCACTCCCCCAGACAAGCCCAAAGTCTTCATCAAACAATCCAGCTTCTTTTATCGATTGCCTCGATACTGATACATTCCCCCCGGTAAATCCAAGAAATTTCAATTCCGCTATATTCTCTTCATAAATAGTTTTAATGTTCTTTTCAAACTGCGTAATCTTTCGTTGGGCCTCAATATTCTTATATAGCTCACTCTGCTCCTGCGAAAGCAGCATTTTTTTTAAAAACACCGGATCGGTTTGAGGCTCTTTTACTTGCTCATATAGTACTCCTTTTACAGGATCTTTGAAAAATTTCAAATACGGCAGATTATATATCATGCCATGCACTACGTGATGATCTTTATCATGGTGCGCAGCAATATGCGCAGCAATAAAACTCTTTGATGGAATGGTATCATCGTCACAAAATATCAAAAGAGGATGCTCTGCCAGCGCAATCCCGGAATTTCTTGCTGCAGAGCGTCCACGGTTCTTCTGATAAATGTGACGAAACGGATAATGCATCGGAGTGCTGTCTATAACTTCCTGTGTTGCTTCGGTAGAGCCATCATCTACAAGAATTACTTCAAAATTCTCTTTGGGAGTATCCTGGTAATTAAATGAACGTAGCACAATCTGCAGTCGTTCTTTTTTGTTGAACGTTGGTATGATAACACTGGCTTTGTCTGATCTCATGGCTGGGTTATTTTACTTCTGTTCTACAAGATCGCTTACACCTTTTTCATATTCGCTTACTATATAGTTTACCGGAAAATCAGGGAGCTTTACCTTCAAACATTTCCCGGCAGCTGACCTGGGAATTTCAGCCAGCAAATGAAACCGCACCGGAACTTTATAATCTGTTAAACGATCATAACAGTATTTTGTCAACGCTGCCACATCAGGTTGCTTTCCATTGGTAACAATGGCGGCCTGAACAAATTCTTTATCTTCCTGCAGCAGCCCCGGGTATACAGCAGCATCAATAATATCAGGATGCTTTAGCAAGACTTCTTCAATTTCTTTAGGATCAATTTTACTTCCACCGGCATTGATAATATCCTTCACTCTTCCGGTGAGATGCAGATAGCCGTCTCGATCAAAAAATCCAAGATCACCGGTAGACCAGGCATGAACGTTTTGTGTAAAATGTGTATAGCCCTGCATCATGGAAGCAGAATTCACATTGATCTCTCCGGCATTTTCATGAAACGCTCTATATATATTCTTTCCTTCAATATTGACTTCAACATTTTTTAACGGTCGGCCCGCACCCGGTAGTATACCTTCCGGTGAGTATGAGGTAGAAATGCCGCCGGTTTCCGTGGTCCCATAAATCTGATATAGCCTTGTGTTGAATACGCGCTGAAAATCTGTGCTCACCGATTCACTACAGGAAGAGCCAGCATAGAAAACATGCGGTGACATTCTATATCCGGATGTTTTAGCCAGTTGTATCAGCGACACTAGCATAGGTGGTACAACAGTAAGTATATCGCCAGGATGTTCTTTAAGGTCTTTCAATAAAATTCTGGGATTGAATGTCGGATAAAGCCTTACGGTGCTATTGGTCAGCAGTGCGGAAGCCAGTCCAAATCCAAAAGCAAAAGCATGGTGCAGGGGCGTTGTAAGTGTTATTGTTGCGTGGTTGTAAACGTCTATACTTTCAATATAATTTCTGGCTTCTGAGACTGCGGCAGACTGCGGACGAATGCAAAATTTAGACTTACCGTAAGTGCCGGATGTAGCATGCAGAATAACGCCTTCCTGCTGCAATGTATAGTGGCCTCTCAGCTTTTCATCCACTCTTAATAATGTTACAGAAGCTGTGCCCATGGAAAAGGTGAATACTTGCTCGGTTCTTCCATATAAAAGTCTGGAGGTAACAAAATCATGAATCAGATAATGTACCTGAAATGACTTCGTAATTTCATCGACTTCAGGCTGAGGACTTGCCGGATTTAAAAGCAATGGATTGCATCCTATTGCAAGCAATGAAAAAAGTGTTACCGGAAATGCAGCAGTGTTCGTCAATGATAATGCAACGATATCACCGCTGCATATACCTGCCTGGCGAAGCTGAATACTCAGTTGTTCTGACGCTTGCTGAAGGTGCAACGCAGGCCATACCTGTTGCGTGAAGTTACATTGAATAACTCCCTTCCATTTCAGCCAGGATTGCAGTAACTCATTATTCATTGGAAGCGGTACTAGGGTTGCGCAGGTACTTGAATTTTTTTCTTTAGTGTTTTAGCTGAGACTTGAATCCTGTCAAGTACATCGCCAATGACTGCCTCGTTATGTGCTGTTGAAATAAACCAGGGCTCATAATGATTGGGATGAACATATACACCATTTTGCTGAAGAATATGCTGGAATTTTACGAACGTATCGTGGTTCGTTCCACGGTATACTTCTCTGTAATTTTTAAATCCGCCATCCTCATCATAGTCCGTCAGAAACCAGAAATTCAACATTGCTCCCACGTGCTGAACTGAGACCGGAATCTCCAGGTCGTAAAATATTTTTCTGATACCCAACGCAAGGTTGGTTGAAGCGTTCTCCAGTCCAGTATATATTTCAGTGTGGTTCTTTTCATACTCCTGCTGGGCAGCAAGGGTTGCTGCAATACACATAGGATTCCCCGAATATACTCCACCGTGAAATACTTCGCGATGGGCGATTAAATCTGCTACTTCTTCTCTTGCGCCTATAGCAGCCGTTGGCACCCCACCATTCATCGCTTTTGAAAGCAACGTTATGTCACTTTGTACACCATATCGTTCCTGTGCTCCACCACGTGCAACTCTGAATCCGGTGATGATCTCATCAAAAACAAGAAGTGCTCCTATCTCTGTGGTTAATTTTCTGGCGGCTTCCAAAAAACCTGGCACCGGAGGAATAGTGCCTGCATTACCCATTACCGGTTCCATAATTACAGCCGCAATTTCTTCGCTATGATTATAAAGGAACGATTGAAGGAGTTCGGCATCATTCCACGGAAGTACATAAGCATTATAAGGTGCTCCCCCCATCCCCTTCGTGCCCGGAAGCGGAATATAATTTCTCCTTTCAATCTCATCAACGGGTGCGTGATAAGCATGGAATACAGAATCACTTGACCCATGATAATGACCTTCGAATAATACAATGTGTTTTCTTCCTGTAAACTGTCTGGCCAGTCTTATCGCGGTTTGTACAGATTCGGTACCCGTAGAGCTAAACCTTAATTTATTTATAGAGGGAAAACTCTTTTTAATAAGTTCTGCAGCCTGATGCGATAATTCATGCGGAAACCCAAGCGTTGTACCACGAAGCTTCAATTCATTTTCTATGGCATTAATGATAATAGGACTTCGGTGACCAAATATCAGTGGGCCATATCCCATGTTCATGTCAATCAGTTTATGGCCATCAGCATCCCATATATAAACGCCTTCTGCTTTTTGAATAACAGTAGGAAGATGATATTTGAGAACGCGCATAGAGCTGTTCGCTCCTCCGGCTATACTTTTCCGTGCCTGCACCAGTATCTTCTCTGAGATGGGGTTTATTGTAGCATCCAATGTGAATATTGTTTAGTTTTTTAAATTAATTCCTCATCAAATATTTCCGAATGTCGGGTTGCCGCAGCTGTTTCATCTGCAGTAACTTGGATTCTTTATATATATTTAGCAGAGTGCTTTCGAAATCAGTAAAATTCTCTCTGCTGCTTGTCAAATCTTTTTTTACCATAACATCACTGAAATATGACAACAAGGTTGTGTGCAATTTTGATTTGATGCTATTCACTTCAGTCATAATATCTTTCATACCTTCCGGAAAAAGTGCCCTGAGCCAGTTGCAGAGGTAAACGAAATTGTGAAAGCTGAAATCTTCGTGTATGATCTGTGATTTACGGATAACGTTCTGGAAAAAGTTATCCACTTCAAAAAAATAGGGCTCTTCAAACGCGTATTCGAAAACATCTTTGTAAGTATAATCCGGTTTTAAAAGCTTCTTCTCCCGGCACATAAGGTATAGGTCGCTGCCATAATATACCGGTGCCTTATATATAAAATAATCCAGCACGTATGCTTTCCTTCTGGTAAGGAAGTGATAATTATTTTCGAAAGACTGAAGCGTGCTAAAGGGTGTATAGCTGAAAAACTCCAACATCACCTCTACATCATTCGCCTCAAACAGATCGATTGCCGATTCCTTAAGTCTGATATTTCTTTGTTTCTTTAAAATATATTCATCATGCTCATTACCGGATCCTATCAGATACATGATCTGGCTGAATCCGGCCTTACGCATTTTTTGTATCAATGGAACCGAGTTCTCGTCAATGAACTTTCCATCAATCATACACTCGAATGAAAAAGGCTGATCGTGGGAAAGCAAAAGATCGCAGAATTCTTCTACACGCTGAATACCCATCTCGCCTGCATCATCAAACGGGCAATCGTGAATCATAAAAGCCTTAAACCCAAATTCACGGTTCAATTTTAAAACTTCATGAAAAAGATCATGCATTGGCCTTCCTGAAAACTTCTTTAGTTTTTTTTGAGCCTTACTGGGAAGGAGGCAGAAGGAACAGTAGCAAGTACAACCTCTTTTCGAATAAAGCCTGGCTATAGCCGATGGCCGGCCGAATGTATTTCTTGCAAAGTCATGCGCTGTCGGCCAATGCCCGTTTTCAAAAGCAACCCTGGAAACATCTTTATGGTTTACCTTGATTGACTCTCTGGTCTTGATGTTTGTGAGGTTTGTTATCGTATGAAGATCAGGATAAGCCTGTGCTACTTCCAGTAATGGAAACTCGCCATCTCCCAATACTATAAAATCAAGATCATGACATTCATTCAATATAAAGTCAGCCGCTTCTGTTGCAAATTTACTTCCTGCACAAACGATGGCCTTCGGATTTTTTTCCTTGATCCTTTTTGCTGCCGAGAATACAAATTCAACGTTTTCATGAAACAACGAAAATCCATATATATCATAGTTGGATTCTAACTTATCGATTTGCTCTTCAACGCTTTTACACGTATCGAAAGAACACAGATCAACCGAAATGTTTTTTCCGCGCAGGAACGAGGCAATACTTGCAAGACCGAGATTTTCGGACTCCGTGAATTCACGTTTATCCCGTGAATCCACCAATGAAACAGAAGGGCCTTTGACCAGTACTTCAAGCATAGTGATGTGTAAAAAGTTCTTTAAGCTCTAGTAATCGCTGCCTGGCTTTTGGACGTTGTAGTATCGGGCGGCTGCAGATCAGATCATCAAGTTCGATCACTCCGTTATAATACAACGCGAGTGCATGTGTATCTGTAAAGCACGATTTGCAAAAAGGCGCACGTGGCGGGTCTGTCGTTAAAAAATCATACGTTCGGGTGTTGCCATAATTACTCACCACTTCCTCCGGGTTTTGCGAAATATTTCCCACCTTATCGAACCACGCATAAGGACATGGCGTGACGGTGCCATTATGAAAACTTTGAAACATCAGAAATGGCGTAAGACACCGGATCTTTCTTTTTGTGCTGGTACTTATGAAATCATAAAGGTCCGTGAGATAAGCCAGGGACGGAACGATCTTCTTATAGTGTTCAAAATTATCAATCAGTCTTTTTATACCTTCCAACTGATCGGGTTGTGGACCGTATTTTGGAGCGGCATGATGCCTTACGGGAAAAGGAGTTAACCCAACATCACCATTGTATTTATCCAATAAAAAATCTGCGAACTCGTCAATAACCGGAGTATTTTTATTGTTCAGCACACAATATATCTCTACATATATACCCTCGTTGACAACCCGGTCAAGATTGGATATCAACTTTCTATGGATGGACTGTGATCGCACACGGTACTGATTCATCTCGTGCGTATGCCCATCAATGGATACAATAATTGAAAGATTGGGTATATTCCTGAATGATTTAAACAGATCTTCAGTGAAAAGCGATCCATTGGTAAGTATCTGAACTGTTTCGTACCGTTCAGATTCTTTTTTTAATAAGTGCTCCACATTTTTTACCAGCATTACTTCGCCTCCGCTGATCTTCAGAATGGGTGCATCAAAACATTCGTGATAATTATCCAGGACCTTATCTACATTCTCTTTGAATTTATGATCATCATCGTAGACCATCTCGGGTAATTTTGACAAATCCCAGACAAACTCTTTGTCATCATAAGTATCTTCCTTTTGAAAGGGGGAGCTGGGTGTCATGCAGTAATTGCAATTGAAATTGCATACATCTTCATATACAACAAGGTCATGTATGAGTTGCGCAACTTTTCCTTCTATTTTTAAATTTTCAGATTGTATTTTCATCAGCGATAGTTTCAAAAAGGTGTTTAATACCAATATCACATCTGCGAAGCATCCTGTGCTGTGAAAAATCCATCAGCACCAAGGTCAAAATACATAACAGTAATCCAATAGCGATTCTGCCTCACTAAAATATCGAGACAAGATTCATTGTACTTAGCGTTATTAATTGGAGTGATCCAACTCCGGCACAATTCATCGTTACTTTAGTCAAGCCTCTCTTTTCAGCATTTGCACGCGAATAATATCCTGATGCCGTTTCACTCTACAGATAGATAATATCCGTATGCAGGCCGTTTAGGTAATTGTAAATCCGTATAACTTAGTGATGCTGGCGCCAGTATCATTTTTAAACGGTACTTCAACATTCGCTGGAATCAAAACCAGTGAATATTAAGAATACGATGCGTGATAGCATTTTAACGTTCTTGTAGTGCCTCCAATTTCACAACTCAAAACTTTTATTTCCAT
This sequence comes from Ohtaekwangia sp., assembly GCF_036786105.1. Taxonomy (NCBI): domain Bacteria; kingdom Pseudomonadati; phylum Bacteroidota; class Cytophagia; order Cytophagales; family Fulvivirgaceae; genus Ohtaekwangia; species Ohtaekwangia sp. The sequence goes on along the minus strand of NZ_DAIQRQ010000030.1, from coordinate 24,655 downwards.
TAAGCCAAACCCGCTACTTCACAATTCAACTCTATATTCCATTAAGCCAAACCTTCCGCTTCAAAAATTATCACCAACTATACCTTTGCGAAAGCGATGTATTCATATACTTATGAATTGAATTGAAAAATACACATATAACAAATCTAGTATCAGATGATGTTTTTGTTTTTGCTCTTAAAAGACTTTTTTTTGTCTAAATCCGACTTTTTTTAAAAAGCCTAAAGCGCAATCATCGGAAAAAATTATAATGGCATAATTTTATATAGTCGATTTTGAGATGTTAAATCGAATAGCAAGCGAAACTATCCAAACGTGGCTCATCTTATTTTTTGAATCCACTATATCTCAAGGAGAAGATTATTTTCGAGTAGAAAAATAATGTTTAGACAACGGTATCTCTAGAGCAGGTTTATTCAATATGTAATCCGAAAGATATTTCTTGCTTCTTATTTATATAAGTATTCAAAGTATTATCACGCACTGGCAATAGGATTTTCTTCCTTTATAGGTTTTAATCTAATTTGTAATCCCTAAATTTCACCTGAACTAATATTGTTCAGGTATAATCAATCGTTAAGGTGAAATATATTTAACCCATTATTCAGTGGAACACGATTTAATAAAGAATAGTGATCATCATTCGCTTATTAAGGTTTACGCATTTCCGTTTGCAGGCGGAAACCGTTATTCTTATAACGTGTTTAGACAATATCTATCAGAAAAGATAGATTTTACACCGGTTGAAATACCAGGCCGGGGAAGGCGAATTAATGAACCGCTCTTAAGAAACATCCATAGTATTGTTGATGATATTTATGAACGTATTGCGCCTGAACTTACGGCGCAATACGCAATTTATGGACATAGCATGGGCGGTCTTATCGGATATTTACTGATAAAAAAGCTGCAGGAGAAAAGCGAAATTTTGCCCACACATCTGATTGTTTCCGGAAGCAAGTCTCCTTCATCAAGAAATCTCCAAAGGACACCAACCTACCGGCTACCCGCTAATGATTTCATCAACAAAATAAAAGAGCTGAATGGAAGTCCAACAGAAATTTTGGAGAATAAAACATCCTGGAATATTTTCGAGCCCATACTGAGGGCGGACTTTGAAGCGGTAGAAACATTTTGTTATCAGGAAACAAAACCTTTCAATATTCCGATCACCGTTATGATGGGGCTGCAGGATGAAATTGCGGAAGATGATATGCGTTCATGGCAACGGGAAACCGTTGCCCCTATAGCGTTAAAGAAATTCAATGGAAATCATTTTTTCATTTTCGAGCATGCCCCATCCGTTACAGCGATAATCGAAAAGGCATTGTTCAATGTAAATACAATGATCAGTTCTAAACAACTTTGAGTATGATCGAGATCAAGGATGTTACGATGCAATATCCTGTACCTAAAAGGTACATTGACATCCTGCGAAATCCTTTTAAGACCGAAAAATTCACGGCGCTGGAAAAATGTAATCTCACGATCAGTGAGGGAGAAAAAATAGCTTTCCTGGGTTCCAATGGAGCCGGAAAAACAACGCTTTTAAAATTAATAGGAGGATTACTATATCCTTCACAGGGAAACATTTCCATCCATGGATACAATACGCAATCTCACAATGTTGAAGCACGTAAAAATGTAGGCTTCGTTATCAATGAAGAAAGGAGTTTTTACTGGAGATTAACCGGAAGGCAAAACCTTGCTTTCTTTGGAGCACTTGATAACCTGAAGGGCCAAGTGTTACACGAAAAAATCAGTCAGCTCATTGACCTTGTTGGTCTCACCAGGCATGCAGATAAATTATTCGCCGGCTATTCTTCGGGGATGAAACAAAAACTGGCTATAGCCAGGGGATTATTGGCAGATCCCAAAATCCTTATCCTGGATGAGCCTACCCGCACACTGGATCCAATCGCAACCGAAGAAGTAAAGGAACTGATCTTTAAAAAGATTCATTCAGACCGGGAAAGAACACTGCTTATTGCAACACATAACCTTGACGAGGCAAAAGCATTGTGCAGTAAAATATGTATTATGAAAGAAGGTAAGGTACTTCACTACAAGTCCAAAGAAGAAACTTTACGTACGTACGCCAACCTATTGGAATGTTATAACCATGTGATAACAAACGGGAAAGAAAAGATAGCTCACTATACAAATGGTGTTTATTAATATGAACGCGTGAACCAATATTGCTATGGTCTTCAATTTCAGTAAAGCACTTTCGTTTATCAAGAAAGATTATTGTATAGAGTCAAGCTATAAAATGGCTTTTTTAATCTCTGTTGCCAATTCATTTCTACCCATTATATCTTTTTTCTTTGTCAGCAAACTTATAGAATCAAGTCAGGCTGAAAGCCTGGCACGATATGGTGGCGAATATTTTCCCTTTGCACTGATCGGAATTGCTTTTACACGCTTTTTTCAGCTCGCTATATTGACATTTGCAGATTCTATCCGCAGATCACAAATGGCCGGATGCCTCGAGGCTGTTCTTTGCTCACAAACAAATCCTAAGTCAATTGTATTTATGTCTTCCTTTTACAGTTTTATTTCTGCCGGAGTGCAATTGATCCTCATGTTCGTTGTCGGTATTCTTTTTTTCGATTTTGATATATCGCGCATGAATGTTCCGGGTACACTGGTAGCTATGGTGTTATCGTTATTTACTTTTATCAGCCTCGGAATTTTTGCAGCGTCCGGCACAATACTGTTTAAAAAAGGAGAACCGTTTGGCTATGTGGCCAGCACCCTGAGCTCAATATTAGGAGGAGCCTATTTTCCAATTGCCATTATGCCAGCATGGCTCCAGCTTGTTTCAGTTTTTGTGCCCATCACGTATTCACTGGACGCATTGCGGTTAACGATGTTGCAAAATTACTCTATTGGCATGATTTCCGAACAACTGCTGATACTGGCACTTGTCTCTGTGGTTTTGTTTCCGCTCAGCCTGAAGACTTTTGAATGGGCGGTAGAAAAAGGTAAAAGAGATGGCACGTTAGTTCAGCACTAGATGGATTGCAGAATTATACTATAACAAGGTCTGATATGCATGCCTAAAAGAAAACATATTCTAATCCTGAATATCGTATCAGCCATAAGCGGTGCGGAGCGAAGCTTGCTTGCTTTACTGGAAACTATAGATGTCAGTAAATACAATGTCACAATCCTGTTACCTCAAAAAGAAAATCTTTTTTTTCAGTTACATGACCGGTTCAATATAAAGGTTCTGCCCCTGGTAAATTTCAGAAAAAGCTATTCGCCATTCTATATCCTGAGAACTGCCTTTAACCTGATATGGGTTTCAATAGCTATAGCACGTTTCATTAAAAAAGAAAATATTGATATCGTTATTGCGAATTCGTTAAAAGCCAATGTATACACTTATATTCTAAAAACTCTTACCGGTATAAAAACCGTTTGCTTCGTACGGGATAATATTTCAACAAAAAAAATTTACAGGGTTCTGCTATCCTCCAATGATCAGCTTGTATGTGTCTCTGAATTTATCCGGAAGCAAATTCCGAATAGGCGAAATAACGCTACCGTCATATATCCGGCAATCAGTATGCCTCGGCAGGTAGCAAAAATGTACCGTATAAGACAAAAATTGGAGTTGACCGAAAATATCAGGTTGGTAGCCGCCATAGGCCAACTGACACCCTGGAAAAATCTGATGGAGTTTATTACGATAGCTGAACTTGTATTATCAAAAAATCAAAGCGTCCATTTTATCATCGCCGGAGATGCAATGACTGCGTCAGATTCAGTCTATAAGAAAAAAATTGAGCGGCGTATAGCTGAAAGTGATTTTAAGAAGCATTTCTCAATGCTCGGTTTTAGAAATGACATCGAATCAATCTTTAAACAAATTGACATCCTGGTACATTGTGCGCTCAGGGAACCCTTCGGCAGAAGTGTAGCCGAAGCCATGTTCTATGAAAAACCTGTAGTAGCTTTTGATTCTGGTGGTCCAAGAGAAATTACTCTCCCCGAGGTCTCGGGATTTCTTGTACAACCTGGCAATCTGACTGACATGGCTAACAAGGTGTCATTGCTACTTTGTGATGAAAAGTTACGAGCTTCGATGGGAAAGAATGGCAAAGCGCATATACAGCAAGCCTTGAACACAGATCAGACAACCTTCAGAATAGAATCCATACTGGACGCACTTAATTAAGCCAATACTATAGACAGATTTATTTAACATGACAAACGTGCTCATCAATTGTCTTTCTCTTAATAGTCAATTCTCAGGAATTGATTATTATATGAAAAATCTTTTGGATGAATTCAGCATGCGTGCTCATCAGGAAATTAATATAAGCGCCCTGTTGTCGAGCCACAGCAAACTTCAACTGCGGGAGTCGCCACAAGGCTTATTGAAACAAAATCGGCTGCGTATCAATACCGCCAACAGATTCAGGAGAATTTATTTTGAAAACTTTTTACTTGCTGCATACCAGAGAAAGCACGGATTCAATATATACCATAGTCCTAATTATGTACTGCCATTTTTCACCAAGCAGCCATCTGTGCTTACAGTCCATGATACAATCTCATTGGACTTCCCCGATTATAGCCAGACTGAAACAGCTATATATCATCGCCTTGCTTTCATGCGCTCGATGCGTCACGCTTCCAGAATCATAGCTGTTTCAAATACTGTGAAAAATGATATTCTAAAAAAAGTAAATATCGATAGTGACAAAATCACAGTGATCTACAACGGTGTTCACAAACATTTCAAAAGGGAACATTCCCCCGCAAAGCTTTCAGAAATCAGACATCGATATAGCTTGCCGGAAAGATTTATACTTTTTGTCGGCAACCTCGAACCCAAGAAAAACCTGGAACGTTTGATCAAAGCATTCCACATCTTTAAAAAAAATAGCGAACATCCGCACAAGCTTGTTCTTGCCGGAAGGTGCGGCTGGAAATATAGCTCTGTTTATCAAGCAGTAGAGGATCTAAACCTTAGATCAGAGGTTATCTTCACCGGATACGTGAATGAGAACGAACTTCCGGCCATGTATTCGCTGGCAGACCTTTTTGTCTTTCCATCGCTGTATGAGGGTTTTGGCATTCCTCCTTTGGAAGCAATGGCCTGCGGCACTCCAACATTAACATCAACAGCCGGAGCCCTTCCGGAAGTTACCGGAAATGTTCCGCTGCAAGTAAACCCTTTGGATATAGAAGATATAGCAACCGGTATGCATACGCTTCTGCAAGATGAATTGTTAAGAGCACGAGCAATAGAAAAAGGCATAGCGTGGGCCAGCCAGTTTACATGGTCTTCAACAGCTGATAAAACGCTTCAGGTTTATCAATCCCTCGTCAACGAATGCAAAGGCAAATAAAATTATTCGCATCAAATGATATATTTAAATCCTCTGCAGGATTATTAATCATTACCCTTCTTGCGAAAATTTTAGGCTATGGTGAAAAATTACTCCTGGCATATTTTTTCGGTACCAGCTTCCACGTAGATGTGTATACTGTCGTTGTTTCACTGGTGACGAGTATATTTATTCTGTACCGTGAAGCGATCGAGCCGGGGTTTTTAAATGTATTTCTCTCCATTAAAAATAAAGGTAAGAAAGAGGAAGCATGGAGCCTTTTCTATTTCGTTGGCGGTATAATACTCCTGACAACAGGGTTGTGCTCTCTTATTGTGTATGCTTTTCCGGCGGATGTTATGAAAATTCTCGCCCCAGGGTTTTCCTCCCATGAATTATCTGCCGGAACCAAATTATTGAAGATCATATTTCCGGCTTGCATTTTCTTAGCGCTTTCAACACTGACGGGCATTACGCTAAACGGAGAAAAGAAATTTGTAGTGCCTGCTTCCGGAGAGCTGATTTCTAAAATCTTTATCATCATCTGCCTAGTGGCTCTATACACCTTGTATGGCATCGAAGCTGCTGCCCTCGGTGTATTATTTGGCGCCGTTGCCAAAGTAGGAGTTCATCTGATCGGAATCATTAACCAACTGCCACGAAATATAGCAGCTCCTTCGAGGGAACACATTGCAGATATGTGGCATTTAACGTGGCCGCTGTTGATTGGAGTTGTATTTTCTCAGGTGAGAGATCTCTCGGATCAGATTTTCGCATCGTTTCTGAACGAAGGCTCTATAGCCTCATTGAGTTACGCCAGGAAAATTTCTGATCTGCCTATAATCATTCTTCCTTATACGGTTAGTGTTGTACTGTTCCCTTATTTTTCACAACTGGCAATCGAGCAAAAATCAAATGAGCTATCTGATTTGTTCAGATCAACATTACAATGGGTAGCTGTTGTGTTTATACCGCTTTCAATCTTCTTTTTTACCTTTTCAACTTTGATTGTCCAGGTAATTTTTCAGCGGGGTGCTTTTGATATCGAAGCTACTATTATGACTGCCCAACCACTCAAGGTTTATTCTATCGGTTTGCCGGCCATGGCTATTGAAGCCGTTGTAGTCATCTTTTATTATGCTAATGCCAATACAAAGATTCCTATCTTCCTGGGAATTGCCTACTCCATACTTAACGTACTGCTTGCATTTGTTTTGATACGCTATCTCGATTATACAGGCATCGCAATCGCATTTGTTATTTCCAAATATCTGAAAGGAATTACACTGCTTTTCCTTTTAAAAAGGATCATTCCGTTTAACTACAAGGAGGCGCTTAACTATATTATTAAACTTTTCCTGGCGGCAGTATGCTTTACAATCACTTTGTGGCTAATGCTCAATTTTCTTCATGAGCAGGTTTCGGCAGATGATCTTATCACGAAAATTTTTGCAGCTTGCTTTATTCTTTTTGGCAGTTCATCGATTTATATAGTGGCTATTCGTGTTCTAAAAATAAATCTATTGACCAAACCTGAAAACATGGCGTGATGCGTTTGAAGATAGCCTATATTATTCCCGAGTTTCCAACCTTAACGGAACACTTTATTATCAATGAGATTATCGACCTCAGAAGAAAAATCGACATTGAAGTTTATGCAATAAGAAAAGGAGACGCTATCAACAACCCATCAACAGGTGTTGATGTTTGCTATTGCCCAGGCATTTTTTCAACACAGATCTTAGGTGTTCATATTGCCGCTATAGCGAATAGTCCGCGCAGGTATATTCAAAAATTAATTACATGCATTAAATTCAATAAGTCACCTTTAGCCATACTAAAAAATATAAGAAATTTTCTCCTTGGGGTTTATTTGTCGAGCGAGTTTAAACGCAAAGGAGTAAAACATATCCATTCGCACTTCGCTCTTCTGCCCACAGATCTTGCTATACAGGCATCTATCATTTCATGTATACCTTTCAGCTTCAGCGCACATGCACATGATATTTATGTGACCCCTCATAAAATCATAAAGAAGATTCATGCTGCATTATTTATCATCGTCTGCACCAAGAGTAATCAGATTTTTCTGGATCGTATTCTTCAGGAGACGGGATACACCGCGGAAAAAAAAATTTATCATATTTATCACGGTATAGATCCCTCCCGCTGGATATCGCAACGGACAACCAAACCTTTTTGCAACAAAAGTAAACTGAACATCCTGTGTGTGGGCCGGCTCGTAGAGAAAAAGGGAATCACTTATCTTATTGATGCAGTGAAGTTATTGAACACGGGTGGTATTGTAACAGCGTGCACAATAATCGGAGATGGTCCTTTGAGTGGTTCTTTAAAGGAAAAGGTAAGCGACTCTAAACTTCAGGCGACTGTTACCTTCACAGGCATGCTCTCGCACGAGGAAATTAAATCCTATTACGATGCCTCCGATGTATTCGTATTGCCGTGTATAACATGCGATGATGGAGACCGGGATGGGCTTCCCAATGTACTACTCGAAGCCGCAGTCATGGGATTGCCAATTATATCCACGGCGATTTCTGCAATTCCGGAACTGATAGAAGATCATGAAACGGGATTACTGGTGCCTGAGAAAGATGCCTCGGCTATTGCTAAGGCCATCCGGATTTTAGCCACCGATGCTCACTTGCAAAGCCAGCTGATAATCGCAGCACGAAATAAAATACAGCAGGCTTTTTCCATACAACAAAGCACATTGATGCTGGAAGAATTATTTTTCGATTACACATCATCTTCGAAAAGATGAATCAGGAAAAACGGTTCTGCTGCTTATATAATAATTCATGCTCTCTGATAAACAATTCGAATGAATAATTCTGCATGACTACATCATATCCTGAACCTCCCATTGTTTTGCAGAGGGAAGCATTCGCTATGAGTAAAGAAATATTATCTGCTATACAATGGTAATCTCTCGTAGGTGACAGATATCCGTTCATTCCTTTTGTTATAACGCTGGAATATCCTATATCGGTTGCTACAACCGGTTTTTTATAATACATCGCTTCGAGCAATACATAAGGGAATCCTTCCCATAGAGATGTACTTACAAAAATATCCATAACAGCATAAATCTTTTGAATGTCTTCCCTATAGCCAATGACTAATACGCGATCTGCAATATTCAATTTATGGACGAGGGTATTAAGCTGTGTCCGCAGTTCACCTTCTCCAACAATTAAAAAAGTAACATGAGGATAAGTCTTAAGCACTTCATTTGCCGCATAGATATAGGTTATCCAATCTTTTTGTTCTGTAAGCCTTCCAATGCCACCGATAACCAATCGTGTTTTAATTCCCAATGACTGCTTGATGCCCTCTATATTTTTGTACTGTTTGTATTGATTAAAGTCTATGGCGTTGTTGATGTTTTTTAGCTTTTGCGCCGAAGATATTTTATAGCTAAGCGCTGCTTTCCTTTCATTATCAGATACAATGATATAGTCGGTAATTCCGGAGGCTAATCTTTCAATGAAGGAAAATACCTTTTTCCAGACTCCTGACTTTGCCTGAAAATAAAAGCAATGAGGTGTATATACGATCAGGGGTACGCGGTTAAACCAGCCCGCCAGCCGGAAGAATATTCCGGCTTTTGAACTATGTGCGTGTACAATGTCATAACTGTTCCTGCCAACATGATATACTATCTTTACCAGTGCTATAAAATCTTTTACCACATTTATCTCCCGTTCCATTGGCATTGTTAAAACTCTGGCCTTATTGAAGATCATGCGTTTTATTTCTTTATCGAGTGATTTTTTTCTTTTATCCGACAGGATTACCGTAATATCAAAATCCGATGAATTTAGATTCTCAACCAGATAAAGAAGATGTTTTAATGCACCGCCATCTGCCGCCTCCAGCCCAAATAATATTTTAATTCTTTTCATCAGTTTATCTTATATCTTTTTGGACCCTGAATGAAGGAAGTAATCGATATACGCGAACGGATATAGATGGGGCTCTTGTTTTTGGATGAAAGCGTATCCATTCAGCCGCTTTTATCCTCCTCTGAGAATAGCTTTAACCAATATTGTTTTTCTACAGGCAACGTGTTCTATATTTATTGATAATACAACTTAAAGGGTTTTCAAATATAGCAGCTTCCAATATTTAAAAAATCATCTCATCCACTTTTCCCTGGAGAAAGTCAATTCTATTTATCGTTATTGGTTTGTCGATCTCGACATCCGTTGCCAGATGAGAGCAGTAGTCATCCGAAATAAATATTTCTTTAACATACCAGTTTTTTCCTTCAATGCTTATTCTATCGATAGTCGCATTAATTTTATTGAGTGAAAGACTCAATCCCTTCCCATTGGCCTTAATAACAGCTTCTTTTCTGGTCCAATAATTATAAAATTGCCTCAAGCTGTCGTCTGACCTGCGGATATTATCCAGCTCTTGCAGCGTCCATTGAGATTCAAAATCGCTTAAGTCAACCGGCCTGACCTGCTCAATGTCTATCCCAACGCTACATGTGGTGCTTAAAGCACATAAAACATATTCACCTGAATGGGAAATATTAAAATCAATCGGACAGTTGTCGAGGTATGGCCTGTTATAAATTGTATACTTTAGATTTTCAAGGTTCATACAATATCCCATGTCTTTCAACCCTTCCTTTAATAGCAATTTTCCCATGAGCGCCGCATGGGCATCTTGCCAGCGTATGAATTTTAAGAACTTGTCAGTAATGGCACCAGGGAGTGTCTGCGAGAGATTTTGAAACTCCTCAACTGTTAGACGGGTTTTAAAATTGGCACAATAAACTTTTAACATCTTAAGTTGTTAAATAACACTGATCATATTGCTAATATCATTAAATCTCAGTCAAGAATCGGACTGTAATTTCCTTTATGTTCGAAGTAAAATTCCTTCAGCTTCTTAATAGTCAATATTGATGTTGCTTTTGATTGCCTGCATTTATCAATCAGCTTCTCCTTTTGTTACTTGCATATTCCGATGGAAGTACCTGGTAAATTTCCTTGAAATATTTCGCGAAGTACCTTGGGTTATTAAAGCCCACCTGATAGGCAACCTGTGAAACTGAAAGCTGACTTTTTTCCAGGAGCTGCGCAGCGTGTTGCAGTCTGATATGGCGGGTAAATTCCATCGGTGATTTACCTGTAAGAGCATATACTCTCTTAAAGAATCTGGAACGCCCTACCCCGAGTTCATGGCATAAATATTCTACACTCAGCTGCGGGTTTGACACATTCTTTTCAATCGCTTTTACAATTTTTTGGAGAAACTGTTCGTCATGGGATGTGACGTTAAGTTCGGTAATGTGTATACCTAATTTCTTTATTAGCGCGCTCTTTAAATGCTCGCGCTGCGCAATAAGTTTGCGTATCCTCGATTCAAGAATTTGGAAATTAAAAGGCTTCTCGATATAGTCATCGGCCCCGCTTTCGATTCCTTCCAGGCGATCTGCATCCTCTGTGCGCGCGGTTAATAAGACAATTGGAATATCTCCGAATTTCTCGTGAGCCTTTAGCTTAGCACAAAGTTCAACCCCGCTTATGCCAGGCATCATAATGTCGCTTACTACAATATCGGGTGGGTTTGAGAGTATTTTATTCCATGCTTGCTCGCCCGAGCTCGCCTCAACAATAGCATACTCACGTTTCAGGTTATCCTTGAGATAGAAACGGGAATCATCATTATCCTCCACTACCAGCACCACAGGTTTCCCGGTGGACACCGTCCAATCCCAGGCCTCACTCCTGTCCATCGGCCCGGCAACAGTTTCTTCTACCGGAATAAGTTCAGGCTGGTGACTTATTTGCTCCAGGGGAAGCTTTACGATAAAGCATGAACCGTTGCCCGGTTCACTCTCAACATGAATTGTTCCTCCGTGTATACGAACAAATTCCTTTGTTATCGACAACCCTATTCCGCTGCCTTGATTCGTCAATGTTCGAGGGAGGTCGCTTTGAAAAAAGCGTTCAAATATTCGTTCCTTTTTTTCGGCGGATATACCGATTCCTGTATCCTTTACATTTATCTCCAGGTATTTCTTTTGGTCTGCTTCCGGGAAATTCAGCGATACAAATACTTCACCTTGTGCCAACGTGAACTTAAACGCGTTTGACAAGAGGTTAAAGAGTATCTTCTCAAGTTTATCGTGATCAAAAACGGTTTGGAATGAGGTAATGGGAGAATTAAAATGCAGCCGTATACCTTTCTTTTCAGACAGATCGGAAAAAGACCAAACGGTATCGTGAATGAAGGCAACGATATCTCCAGGTGTTGCCTGCAATTTAATGTCGCAGGCCTCGAGCTTTCGGAAATCAAGGAGCTGATTAACGAGGTTCAAAAGACGTTTGCCGTTTCTCTGCATAAGTTCAAAATACCGCCGTTGGTCATCATCGCGCGTTTGTTTAATCATTGTTTCAAGTGGTGAAAGAATGAGGCTAAGAGGCGTTCTGAATTCGTGACTTATGTTTGTAAAGAAGTTTGTTTTCATGTTGTCTAACTCACGGGCTCGAAGCGTCTGTTCTCTCTCCTGCTTTACAGCATACTTCATCCTTTCGCGCTCCCGGATGATCCAGTGAATTGCAAACAATAACATGGCAACGGCCAGCACATAGAGCACGAATGCTGTGCTGCTTTTCCAGAACGGAGGAAGCACTTTTATTCTCAGGGAGGCGCCTTCTTCATTCCATATTCCATCATTATTTGCGGTCGTCACACGAAATATATACTCCCCGGCATCCAGGTTAGTAAAGGTGACACTGTGCGACCTGTTGTCTGCCGGCAGCCACTGCTCATTAAAACCTTCCAGCTTATATCTGCATATATTGTTTTCCGGCTGAATAAAATCCAGGACAGCAAACTCGACTGAAAAAACATTCTTGTCTGAAGGCAGTACGATGGATGGCTGCTCCGTTACAGACTTGTTCAAAATTACTTGCCCATCTATGTTTTCCAACGGGCGCACTCGCTTATTGAACAATTGAAAATCGGTTAAGATTACCTTGGGCTTTCGTTCACTCTGTTCAATTTCTGCCGGGCGGAAAATATTAAAACCATGGGTTCCCGCAAAAATCAATTCACCTGCCCGTGTTCGCAGTGCAGCCCTCTCATTGAACTGTTTGCCCTGCAGTCCATCAGAGTCTGAATAATTACGAATTTTCAAACCAAAGGAAGCGGAGTCTGTGATCGTCAAGTGACTAAGCCCATTGGGTGTGGCGAGCCAAAGGCTTCCAGTGGAATCGTCCAGTATCGAAATCACTGCATTGTGCGGGAGTCCATCTTTTCGGGTAAAAGTCCGGAAGGTTTCCGTAGCCTTGTCAAAAAGGCTTAACCCTCCCAGTGTTCCAACCCATACTCTATGCTTCGAATCCTGGTATATGCACAGAACACTGTTGTCAATCAGCGTTGAGCGATTGCTTTTTTCTGCGTAATAGTGGACAAATTTTTGGGCGGACTTTTTTAACCTATATAGGCCGTCTGATGAGCCCACCCAAATATTCCCATCGGTATCTTCAGTCAGCGCTGATATATAGGGGGCATACGAGATCGGATCATCGTGTTCGTTGAAGCGGTGAAAGACTTTTGTTTCGCGATCGAATATACTCAAGCCCCCGTCAAGCGTGCCGATCCAAAGGCGTTTCTGTGAATCTTCCATGATTCCCCATACACTGCTTCCCGAAAGGCTTTTGGGATTTGCCGGATCGTTTTTGTATCGCGTAAAATTCTTTCCGTCAAAGCAGTCAAGGCCACCGAAAAACGTCCCAATCCAAAGTTTTTTCTGATGATCCATGCAAAGACTAACAATGATGTCACTACTCAGACTGTTCGGGTTTAAAGGATTATGACGATAGGTTGTGAATTTTCCATTCTGCCGGTTGAAATACACCAGTCCTCCCCCGTTCGTACCAATCCATAAATTACCGAGGTCATCTTCAACTATACGGTTGACGTCCTCATACGGCAGACCATAGGGCTCAGAATACCGGTTGTATAATGGAAAACGCCTGATGCTCTCATGATAGTAACTTATTCCGTTCTTAAATGTGCCCACCCAGATGATGCCTTCATCGTCTTTCATCATTGTAGTGATGCTGTTGAGGGAAAGACTACTTTCATTCTCAGGATGGTTCTGAATATTGCGAATGCTGAACGTGTTTTTGTCAATTACATTGATCCCTCCGTGATCTGTAGATATCCAAATCATTCCTTTATTATCCTGTATGATGGCGGAAACAAAATCATTAGTCAGCTTTGGCCCGGCAGACTTTGCCTGAATATGCATGAACTTTTGAGTCTTCAAATCGAAAAAGAGAGCTCCAAAAGGGCGGTTAGCAATATAAATCCAAAGGTCGCCATCGCTGTCGATCAGAATATTGCCCGATAGATAAGCGCTATTGCTGTCTTTTACTTTTTCGAAGGTACGCTTGCGGCCGGCAACCCGGAAGCCGGATTTAGTTCGTACAAGCTTTTCAAGTATCCCGTTTGAATGAAACAGCCAGTAGGATTTGTCCGGATGCTGAGCAACAGCCGTGACAGCATTGGACGATATTGCAGTATTATCCTTGGGATTGTGCCTCAGATGTATAGTACGCTTTCTTTCAGTATCATAATACACAACGCCCGAATCACGAAGCAGGAACCAGTAATTCCCATCATTGTCTTTTATAATCTTATTCAAATTTTCGGACGGTAATCCAAATGAAGTTTGGAGCTGCAACGGCCCAGACGAAAATGTTTCGTCATGGGGGTTATAAAAACAAACACCTGATGCGGTGACTACGCACATTCTTCCGTCAGGGCTTTCAAAAAGCCCCCGAATATCATCGTGAAGAAGTGAGGTGGAGTCATCCAGATCATGCCGATAAACCTTAATGGTGCTGCCATCAAAACGATTCAGTCCTGCAATTGTAGCAATCCATAAAAAGCCTGTCTTGTCTTTGTAAACACTCGTAACACGATTGTGCGAAAGTCCATGGGACATATTGATGTGTGTAAACCTGTAATCCTGTCCACATACCAGGGTACTCCTGCAGATCAATAAAACTGCGACAAAAAGAAGCGTTGACAATCTCATGCTATACCCCCGTTCAAATGTTCCATCGTTAAAAAAGCACTGTAAATGGGGTAATCTCAACTCGTTTGCAACGGTCGCGCGAAAAAACCGGCGAATAGAAACTAGCCCGGCATTGTCGTTTAATCCATTTTCCATAACCCAGTATTTCCCATCCAACGGTTATCCAACCAAACTAACAGCTACCACTCGGCAACGGATTGCAGTATGAGACAATTTACCTGTACACAATCTCCGTCATCGATGGTAATCTCAAGACTTGGAAAAGTATAAATATCGGTTTGCAATCGTTATTGCACCACTTTTTATACACTTCTTTTGGACTAATTATAATCGCGGTGGATTTCTTATGTAGGTTTTCGGGCTTGCTTATCCCCCTCTTTTCAGGACAAAGATCATAATTTTCGAAAACGATTTCGACCCGGAACTGACCCCACCCGGAAAAATGAGATCGGGACATTTTCTTCACTTAAACCTTATGTATTATGAACAAAAGCCTGACTCCACGCTTCCAAAAGCATGCAAACTTAAGGGGGCTACACTTTCAAGTTCTGGTTACTTTTCTTTTGATTTCCTTTCAGTCACTTGCACAGACTTACAAGTGGAATAACGCCCCCGTTGGTGGCGGTGGATTTGTGACTGGAATCGTTACCCACAAAACATCGGGCGACAGGTACTGCCGCACGGATGTAGGCGGGGCCTACCGCTGGGATGCCACGAACAACAAGTGGATTCAACTGCTCGACTGGCTTAATGAGTCGGAAAATGGATTTATTGGCGTAGAGGCGTTGGCACTTGATCCGCAAAATGCGAATAATGTGTATATGCTTTGCGGTACCTCATACATCAACGGCGGAAGAACGGCCATATTGAAGTCTACCGACAAAGGAAATACTTTCACGTACACGGATGTTACCTCCAAATTCAAAGCACATGGAAATGGCGATGGACGAGGTAACGGAGAACGTTTGGCAGTAGACCCCAAAAACAGTAACATATTATTCTGCGGAACGCGCGCCAATGGCTTATGGAAAAGTACAGATGCGGGCGTTACCTGGAATCTTGCCTGGAGCGGTGTAACGACCACAGCTAATGGCAACGGGATATGCTTTGTTTTGTTTGACCCTGCCAGCAATACAGTAAACGGAGCCAGTCAAACCATTTACATTGGTGTTTCCCGCACCGGAAGCGGCAATGTTTATAAAAGCACCGATGGAGGGAACACATTTACAGACATTACCGCCACCACCAGTTTTATGCCACACCGGGCTGCATTGCAGGGAACTACCATGTATGTTACCTACTCGGATAATGCGGGTCCGCAATCCACTAATGGAGATGGAAAGTTATATAAGCTCAATACGGCCAGCGGTGCATGGACAAACGTTACACCCGCTAGTTCGAAGGATTATCCGTATGGAGGGGTAAGTATAGACCCAACCAATGTTAACAGGGTGATAGTTTCTTCCTGTGGTATGTATTGGAACAACCAGTTTGGTACAGGCTGGGGCGACTTTATTTTCCTTACTACCGATGGAGGATCAACCTGGACGCTTAAAAACGGAACAAATGCCACCTACGATGCTAACGGCATAGGATGGTCAAGCGGGGGTGCGGTTAACTGGATGGATTGTATCGAGTTCGACCAGTCCAATCTTTCGAAAGTGCGGGTAATTGGCGGAGGTGGAGTATATACTTGCCCGGATATTACAGCCGCCAATCCTTCCTGGAAATATGATGTGATCGGAATTGAAGAAACAGCATTGCTCGATGTAACAAGCATTCCCGGTGGTCCGGTTATCTCTTCTTTTGGTGACGTGACAGGCTTCGTGCATGAGCCGCTGACTTCCTATCCGTCAAAAAAACTTTCTCCTTCAGACGGCAATAACCAGAGCATTGACTATGCCGCAACCAATACAAACAGAGTAGTACGAGCTTCCAACGATGGAAGCGTTGTTTACTATTCCAACGATAAGGGTTCATCATGGACAGGAGCAGCCACGAATATGGGTAAAAATGGAAGGGTTGCTATCAGTGCAGACGGGGGTACGATCCTGCACTGCCCGGGAGGCTCTTCAACGACTTACTATACTACGAACAACGGAACAAACTGGTCAAGCTGCTCCGGTGTTTCCTTGGGAGATGCCATTCCTGTAGCCGACAGGGTAAACGCCAATGTTTTTTATATCTACAATCCAACCAATGGACAGATGCTCAAGAGCACCAATAAAGGCGTGAGTTTTTCTGTTGCCGGTACACCCGGTTCAACAACGGCAAATTATCCCTGGGAAGCAACGTTGGTCCGCACGGCTCCTGGCCTGGAAGGTCATATATGGGTGCCACTTGGAAACAATGGATTAAAATATTCTACCAATGCTGGTGCGACTTTTACGGCTGTTGCCAACGTAACATATTGTAAAACGGTTGGGATAGGAAAGACAATAGCCGGAGCCAGCTATCCTACAATTTTCATTTGGGGAACTGTATCAGGCGTCACTGGTCTTTTCAGATCTACAGACCAGGGAGCAACATGGCTCAGGCTGAATGATGATGCACATGAATTTGCAGGCGCGCCATTACTTGTTGGCGATATGAATGTTGACGGAAGAGTATATATGAGTGCCGGCGGAGGCAGAGGTCTGCTTTACTGGGAACCTGCTACCTGCACACCTACTACCATTACTCCTTACGTGCAGATCAATGGAGGTAACTGGCAACAAAGTGCCACTGCTACGCTTGCACAGGGAGGTTCGGTAAAATTTGGACCACAGCCCGTAACAGGGGGATCATGGTCATGGTCTGGCCCGAACAATTTCTCTGCAACGACAAGAGAAGTTACGATCAGCAATATTCAAAGCGCACAGGCAGGAAACTATGTAGCCACCTATACAAATGCCAACGGCTGCCGTAGCACACAAACATTCACTGTAACCGTTACAGCATCAATTGTTGTGCGCGCACGCGGTACACAAGGCAGTGAAACCATCGAGCTTCGCGTTAACAATTCCACCCTTGCCACCTGGACGCTGACCACAGCCTATCAAAATTATTCGGCAACAGGTAACGGTACTGTTTCGGTTTATTTCACGAACGATAATGGTGCAAGAGACGTTCAGATTGACTACGTCACGATTGCAGGAACTACCTACCAGGCAGAAAACCAGGCTACAAACACGGGAGTATGGATGAACAATACCTGTGGCGGGTCAAACAGTGAATGGCTAAACTGCAATGGCTATATTAGCTTTACAACCGCTTCCAGTGCGCGGATCGCTGCAACGGAACAATCCGTGCAAGAGGAGTCATTCGCCGCGTATCCCAACCCGGTAACAGATCGCATAACGATAACCCTGCCGGCTGAAATGAAAGCCGCGTCAATCAAGGTCATCAATGCATCAGGATCTGTTCTCATGTCGGAAAAAGCATCGGGCACCTCGCATACACTTGATCTGGGCCATCTTCCTGCAGGTTTCTATCTGATCAGGGCAAATGAAGGCGCGAGAAACCGGACGCTAAAGGTTATTAAGCAGTAGACTAAAAAATGATACATTCAAAATCGCAGTGCTTGAGCACTGCGATTTTTTTTATAGCCGCTTCAGGTTGCCCGTCAAGCTCACAAAATTATGCCTGTTGAAGCGTTCAGAAAGCTTCCAATCTCTCTCCCTCATTAACCGAAATACACGCCTTCATTAAAGAATCATTTGCCGATTGAAGGGTTTCACTGTGTTCTTCTATAAAACACAAATATTGTTCTATGTCTGCCGGTATAGGAGACACACTACTCAATGCTATAATTTGATTTGCCGCAAATTTATACTCAAGCCAGATTTCTTTAATAGCTGAGATATCAGGGTGTAAACTATCCTCGGCAGGAGATATGGGGTGACTTGTTGACAATCCCAGTGGCACTCCTCCAAACTCTATTACCTGCAATGAATGTTCATGAAGGGTGATGGCTTCCTCGAGTCTGAAAACGTATTGCCTCTTACCTCTGCCAAGGGCCAGACAATACAGGCCGATCTTTTGTGAAAGCATTCGCTGCCTTCCGACAAGATCAAGTAATGCATATCGACTGCTAACCAAACGTTCCTGGTATAAACTGCTTTCAAGTTGACGCTTCTCGGTTACATCTATTGAGACACCAAGTATATTCTTTTTACCTGTCACATCATTTATGAAAGGTATCTTTGTCGTCTTAAAAGTATGTTGCTCACCGTCTGATGTGGTGAAAGACTGCATCGGCAGTTCCAAAGGTTCATCGGAGTTTAGAACTTTTTCGTCCGATTCTTTAATCAATGATAACTCACGAGGATCTGTTATGAAATGACGATCATCTTTTCCTACAATGTCTTTATCTCTCAAATTCAAGAGTCTGGCTTCTGAACGATTGACGAGTGTGTAACGACTGTGTTCATCTTTTACAAAAATCGGAAACGGTATATTGTCAATGATGAATTTCATAAGATTGCTTTGTCTGGCCAGCTCGGCTTGACTGCGCACCATCTCCTCTTGCATGGCGCGCAACTCTTCCAAATTCCGCTTTAAATTTTCTTCGCTCTCTTGCAAGGTGTTTGCTCTTACTTCTGCTTCCTGTAGCAGTTGATCCACCATACGTGCGTTCCGCATATTAACGGAGACCGATGCAAGGTTCTCCATTATCTTCTCGACTAAATGAATTTGGTAAGTCTTGAGCTCCCGAAACGAAGCTATTTCGAGCACTCCCAGAACTTCATCATTATACTTCAGTGGCACCAGTAGCAAGTATCGTGGTGTTGCCTCACCCAACCCTGAAGTAATGTGAATGTAATCAGGAGGAATATCTGTAAAAACGGCGGTTTCTTTTTCTAAAAAAACTTGCCCCAGAATACCTTGACCAATATCGACACGCTTTTGTAGATGCCGCTTTCTAGAATAGGCATAACATGCTCTTAGCTCCAGGAATCGATCGGACGAATCATCGCTGTTCAGAATGAAAAGACCACCTTGATTTGCTTGTAAATAATGCACAAGAAATGAGAGAACCTTGTCGTAAAAGTTTTTTTGTGAAAGTGTATCGCCTTTCAATAAATTCATAAACTTCGACAGGCCCTCTGCAGCCCATCTGCTTTGCTCGTCCTTTGCTGCATATCGACGAAGCTCCTCGGAAACGCTAATTAGGATCTTGTCGAACCTGCTCGTGCCCTTGTTGTTTCCTTCAATACCGTGTTTGAAATCGAAATTAAAATTTCCAGTGGAAATTTGCTCTAAACATGTAGTAGCAATGTCGAGTTTACTTTTCAGATACTTAACTTCTTCACACAGGTTTGGCGATGGAGATTGGCGTTTAAGAAATCGCTTGTACAGCATTGAACAAAAAATTGGTTGGTTTCAGGTGTAGTAATAATAACACGAAACTTTTTTTCATTTTATACTATAGAATTATATATAAATAAGACAGGCTACTTTTAGAAATTTACTAATTAACGAAGTTATGAAAACGAATGCGACTGAATATTTTTTAAGTATACCTGACCTGCTAAATTACCCCTTATTCAGGTTTAGATGGAAGATCCAAAACTCAAGAAATAACAAAAGTTTAAGTTCAGGTATATACTATATTTCAAATCACTACATTGCTTTAGCATATATTCTTTAATACCAAGCACATAGGAAAACGTTGATTGTCGGATGAAGTGATGCGCACCCTGGCGATCATCTGTGCTTCTTACTTGAGCTGTGCATATTGTTCTCATAAGTTATTTGTGTAGAAACATTAGCATCCTATTCCATCGCGATCACAATTTTTCCCATCACCTCTCCTGCTGCCAGATAATGATAAGCATCCCGTGCAGCGTCAAATGAAAATGTTTTCGCAATGAGGGGATGCAGGTTGTGTTGTTCGATGGCGCGGTTCATCGCTTCAAATGCAAGACGACTGCCTACAAACCGCGGTTGCAGTGTGATGCAACGAACAAACAACGGTGTGAGAATGGCCCGTGCGTCAACCACATCAACTTTGCCCAGGGTGGTGGCAGGACTGAGCAACGCAATCTCCCCGCCCATAGCCACGGCCTGCACGCTTTGTGCCACGGTGTCGATGCCCCCGGTTTCCACCACGAGGTTCACGCCGGTGCCGTGCGTTAGCTCCAGTATGGCTTTGCTCCACGTGCTGTTTGTTTTGTAGTTCAACACATGATCGGCACCCAAGGCCTTCAGCTTTTCTATTTTCTCCTCGCGCGAGGTGAGAACAAACACTTTGGCGCCCAACGTCTTTGCAAATTGAATAACAAACACCGACACGCCACCACTGCCGATGGTGAGCACGGTGTCGCCCGCGCGCACGTTGGTCAACGCCGACCATGCAGTGAGCGCCGAGCAGGGCAAGGTAGACGCTTCTGCATAGCTGAGATGGGCCGGAACCTGCACGACCGAATCTTCGTGAAGCACGGCATACTCTGCCAGCATGCCATCGCGTGTACAGCCCAACTGATCCATGATATCCATGCCGATGCGGCCAGCGCGCCAGCGAACGAAATAATTTCCCATCACGCGATCGCCCACAGCAAAGCGCGTCACATCTTTCCCTACGGCCACAACTTCTCCTGCACCATCGCTTAAGGGAATGATGTCTGCCCGGGCGGGCAAAGGATAAGTTTGGTGAAGAATATACTGATCGCGCCGGTTGATAGACGCGGCTTTGATCTTGACCAGAACATCGTGCGCTTGCAGGGCAGGGATGGCTTGTTCGCGCAGACGGATGCCGTTGATGCTGCCAAACGATTCGAGGTGATACGCTTTCATCAGGTTTGTTTTTGTTGATGCAACAAAGGTATCTTTGCCTCACGGGCCTCAATTGATATTTTACGACAAAATGAAAATCCTGGCCAAACACCTCAGTTGTTTTGTAGACTACGGCCAACTGCGCGGTATACCTGTGCGCGAATTAAGAAAGGTCATGAAATCGCCTCCCGACTTTGCCGATGCCAATGCCAAGGTGAGCCTGGCTGATTTCTATGCCGTGGTACAGCACCTGTCGTTGACGCTAAACGATCCATTGCTGGGCATTCACGTGGGCCAATGCCTAAACCTGAATACGTTGGGGGCCATCTATCGCATCTCGCTAAAGGCCACCACCAATGAGGAGGCCCTACATTATTGTCAATCCTATCTTCGAAAAACATTCCCTAACCTCACCATACACAACGCCACCGCCGGGCGCACGGCCACAACTTCCATTAGTCTGCCACCGGGCCATGAAACCATCACACGCTATATTCTGGAAACCATTTTAACAGTGATGGCCCGCGAGATCGCCATCATCTCGGGTGAAGACATCAACGTGAAATTATCATCGCCCCACCATACGAGCGACTATCCGCCTGAATGGAAGAAGGGGACCACGTTCGAAATAAAATTCAACCAAACCCTGCTTAAAGCTGCCATGCAGGACAATACCCGGTGGGGCCTTGACCTGCTCATTCCCGAATACCTGGCGCTCATCGAAAGCATGGAGGCGCAACCATCGTTTGGCAGCAAGGTGAAACTCACGGCGCTGCGCATGGCCAAGCCACGCCTGCCAGCGCTTGAAACATTGGCTGGATTTTTTAACCTGAACGCGCGCACCTTTCAACGCCGCCTCGTGGCCGAAAACACTACCTTCCGCCAGATAACCGATGACCTGAAGCGTGACATCAGCAACCTGCTGATGCTCCACGACCGCTTCTCCATCACCGACATTGCTTCAGTGCTGGGCTACTCCGAACCGGCGGCGTTTATCCACAGCTTCAAAAAATGGCATGGCCATCCGCCTCAAAAAATGAGAGACTTCGAACGCGTGGCGCGCTAACTGATTTTCGTCCGCGGGCTAAGGGTAACATTGCCAACCCTACGCCTATACGAAATACAGGGACGACTAATTCCAAAAAGAGCAGGTAAAGGAGTGCTTTATACTAAAGCGATATTGAGTCATTTATTGCATCCTTCGACAATAGCGATAAAACTAATGTTAACAGAGAGAAAGCTATGCCTAACGCAGCCAGAAATCTTTTAAGATTCTGGCTTTTTGTGTTCGAAGAAATCCTGGTCATCACATCCTTAATTTTAATAATTTCAAGGATCCCGATTTGGACTGACCAAGATCGTTCGAACCTGAACTCTACAAAAGTAATTCGGCTCAACATCGTAAAACTATATATATACACTATATATACCAGGTGGAGATTCCGTGCACCTGTTATTGTGCAATCGAACAGTATTTCATTACGTGAATCATCGCCAGGTAATCGTTTACTGAAGAATTTAAGGTGGCAAAGCAGCCAGTTGTGAATATTCGATAACCTGTCTTCTTATTGGTACAGCCTGAAATGATAGAGTCTCCCGTTTAGTCCGCTTCTGGGAAAATCGTTCACAGAATTTTGTCGGCGGTAAATAGCCAAAATCCGGTGATGGAAATTGGTTCCCTTATTGAATGGTTGTGAAAAATAGCTATGCAAACGATTTAAATAATTCCTTTCGAAAAACAATGGCGGTTGAAATTTTCGATAAACTAATCTGAGATTTTGAAGTACCGCCAGCGTTTTTGACAGCCTTTATTTTTGGGCACATTTAAATTCAAACTATGCAACACATTAACCATTGTTTATCGGTTGCTGCCACAATCATCTTTTTATACGGCAGCACTCCGCATGAAGGTTCATATCCCGAAAAACCTCCTTGTCCCTTAAGAATCAAATGACATCTCCTCGTTAGCAAAACATTCCGCCTGCATAAAAATGTAAGGCACCGTTGTGATCTGCTTAGTGAATCGTTACAGACGACCAACACAGATTTATATAGTCAATGATAGTCACAACTTAAATGTTTAAGAAATGAAAAAATTGATACTTAATGATGCTGGAATTTGCCTGATATGGGCCTTGTTATTCTTTGCAACCAATGCAGTATTTGCTCAAGCTGTTACGGTAACAGTTGACGCCACTCAAAACAAACGCCTCATTTCTCCATACATCTATGGGAAAAATGAATCTTTTGATAATAGCCATACTACGCAATTTTATAAGGATGCAGGATTGCGCTTCGCGCGCTCAAATAGCGGTAATAATGCAACCGGTTATAACTGGCGAAAAAAAATTACCGTTCACCCGGATTGGTACAACAATGTTGGTTCTGTAGATTGGGATGCAATAGCCCAAAATATTAATAATAACTTTTCCAACATGCAGGGCATGTTTGCCTTTCAATTACTAGGCAGAGTGGCATCCAACAGAGATAACAACTTCGATGACTGGTCTTTCAATCATGCCCAGTATTGGTCTGGCGTATGGCAGAATTTAGCCGGTGGCGGTAAACCCGATCCAAATGGCGGAGGCAAAGCACTGGTAGAAGGAAATATTAATTTATTTACACAACCATGGCCGGCAGATTCGTCAGTGGCAATTCTTAATCACTGGTTTGGATCAAATGGTATAGGACTTAACAAAAACAAGTTCGTGTACTGGAATATGGACAACGAGGTGGACATATGGAACGGTACACATGACTATGCAATGCCAACGCAAATAGCAGCTTCTGCATTTATGGATCGCTATATAGAATTAGCGAAGAAAGCAAAGGCATTATATCCGGGCATCAAGCTTTTAGGACCGGTTGCAACCGCTGAATGGCAATGGTACAACTGGTCAAATGAAAGCATTTACGTTGACGGCACGTATTATCCCTGGATCGAATATTTTATAAAGCGTCTTGCCGATGAATATAAAGCGACCGGTGTTAAGCTTGTTGATGTGGTAGATATTCACAACTATCCTTCTTATAATAACGATGATGCTGCAGCCCTGCAGGGACACCGGATTTATTATGATGAAACATATGACTATCCAGGCTCAAACGGTATTAAAAAGAGCACTGGCGGATGGGATAACTCACTAACAAAGCAGTATATTTTCAAACGCATAGAGGGCTGGTTAACAAAGCACTTTGGAGCAAACCATGGCATTACTACCGGGTTGAGTGAATGGGGTACTATGTCCAGCAGCAACCCAAGTCTTGAATCTGTAATTTATGCCTCGCACCTGGGTACGTTTGCCAATAACGGAGTTGAAATTTTTTCACCTTGGAACTGGTCTATCGGTATGTGGGAAACTTTGCACCTCTTTAGCAAGAATGCAAAGAAATATAGTGTATCCAGCACCTCTTCGCTTGAAAATACAGTGTCTGCCTATTCTTCTATAAATGAAAACGC
>NZ_DAIQRQ010000029.1:0-60093 GCF_036786105.1 Ohtaekwangia sp. | reverse complement strand
CGGGGAAAGTTTTAACGGGAGAAGTTTTTTTTAGTAAGCTGTGAGCTTTGAGCTACGAGCTGAGAAAAAAAGCTGCTGGCCACAGGCTTCAGGCCACTGGAAAATGTGAGTCTGTTATTTAGTTTCCCACATCACGATAGCTATCGGGAACTGAATAACACGGCTAATACCAACATCACAACCTCAGCACACAACAGCCAGCAGCTTTTTTCTCTCGCAGCTCGAAACTAGCGGCTCGCAGCTATTTTTAAATATCTTTGCGGCCGCATGAAAAAAATTATCTCCTGGCTGATACGGTTTGTGCCGCGCAAGTACCTGCAACGTGTAGGTGGTTTTGGATTAAAGGCTGTCGCTACGTTCTTTTACCGGGGTAGTGCAGTAACATGCCCGGTGTGTGAGTATAGTTATCGCTCATTTATGCCGTATGGCCGCATCAACCCGCGACCGAATGCCTTGTGCCCCAACTGTCTTTCACTGGAGAGACATCGTCTTATCTGGTTATACCTGCATGAGCGGACTAATTTCTTTCAATCAAAGCTCCATGTATTGCATATAGCACCCGAGGCGTGCTTCATTAAACGCCTCGAAAAGATACACGGCGACTATTACATCACGGCAGATATAGAGTCGCCACTGGCGAAAGTAAAGATGGATATTCACGAGATACCATTCACGGCCAACACATTTGATGCTGTGCTCTGCAACCACGTGCTGGAACATGTGCGCGATGATATCCAGGCGATGAGTGAGATATACCGCGTATTAAAACCCGGAGGATTTGCTATACTGCAGGTGCCGTTCTTTAATCCCATTCCTGAAGTAACTTTTGAGGACAACACGATCACCGATCCACGCGAACGTGAAAAGGTTTTCGGGCAGGACGATCACGTTCGTAAATATGGACACGATTATCCCAAGCGGATGGAACGTGCCGGCCTGAAAGCCATTGAAGACAATTTCGTAAACGACTTACCGGAAGAAACCCGGAAGAAATTTGGTCTTGTTAAAGGCGAGACTTTATACAAGGGTGTGAAAGTATAAATAGTCTTTCCTAATCTGCGGGACAAAATTTATTCCCGCAGACTATGCAGGTTTACGCAGGCTCCTGCGCAACGTGGTGAGTACAGAGATAAGTTTGCATCTGTTATGGTATAATACCCACGCGCAGCACACCGTTACTGCCAGTGCAAGGAAGAAAAGATAGCCTCCATCACCTTTCACAGCTATACCCAATAAGGTTGCGTGCATACCAATCGCACCGAGCATTAACCCCATTCCCAACAATCCACCGAGCCAGGCTGTTGCCGGAATGAGCAGCAATACGGAAGCAATAAGTTCCAATACGCCCACCAGGATCCTGCCCCAGGGTTCCATGCCTACAGTGGTGAATATATATACCGATTCTTCTGAGGCTGTAAATTTGAAGTAAAGGGTTTGCAACATGATGAGTGCCGCGATCACGCGTGCAGCTCCGTAAAGAATAGATGACGTCATTTTCATATATCGCTGGTTGAGAGGTTAATCAATCCTGATATGATTCTATACGTCAAAAGTATAACCCTGATGATGAAATAATTGTCACCTGGAAGACGATCTCTGAAATATAGCCGTGTTTGTAAAGCAAAAAAGGAAACTGCGTTTTGCAATTCCCTTGGTAATATTGGTTCGCTCGTTTTTGAAACGCAAGTATTCGAACGTGCGCTCTGAAATACGCTTAGATTCTGTGAGAAGCGGATTTGTCGGTTTGCTTGGGGGCGTCTTTCCTGGTATAAGTCGGGCAAGTATACTGACTGCACGCAGAAATAAAAGCCACCAAGAGAGCAAATAAAACAATCTTTTTCATTTCTATGGGATTCAACTTCAACAAAAATAAACTTCTTTAAGAACAAAACAAAGAGTATACCCGAATCTTAACTTACCATTAAATTACATCCGCGCACATCGCTGTTATCCATTCTTCCAAGTACCTCAAACTTACCATCTTCATAAATTTTTCCAAGGTCTTCGGTTTCGATAAAAGATACGGTTTGATAGTTTGCTAAATCTATAATATTAATACCGGCTGTTTCGCCAAGTAACCCTCTCGTAAGCGGATCGGTAATATCGCGCCCTATAATTTTTACCCACGGCGGACATTCAAACAGGAATTGGCCCCGCGTGTAGGCCTGCGATAACAATTCTGTCATGCCATATTCAGAATATACCTGGTTAACATGCAGGCGTTCACGAAGAATACCGTGCAGCTCCGCCCGGGTAATTTCTTTTCTCCTCCCCTTCATGCCTCCGGTTTCAAACACCAGGCAATGGCTCAGGTCAACACCCGCATGCTGCTCCGCCAGATCGAGCAAGGCAAAGGAAACACCCCAAAGGACTATCTTTCTATCTCTTTTCCGGCGAAGCTCTTCCAGATCGTTCAGTAACTTATCGATCTGAAAAAGATAGTAGGATGAATACGTTGACTGACTTTGCCTTATGAAGTAATCCATCATGGCAATGAGTGATGAGCCTTGCCGCTCCAGGTAAGAAGGCAGTAACGCCAGGAAATGGTAATCGGAAACAGGTCCAAAAAAATATTCAAAGCACCGCTGCGAATGCTGTTGGTAAAACTTCAAATTTGCTACGGCATGCCGGCTTGCCAAAGCGCCCGTGGTGCCGCTGCTGGTAAAGGTAATTTCAGGTTGCCACGTTCCCGTTTGCAGGGCATGGCTCTTGAAAAAAGAGACCGGCATAAACGGAATGTCGTTCAACGAGCTGACCTTGTATATATCAATTGAAAAGTTCTGGATGAACGAGCGGTACACAGGGTTGTTAACGGCTTGAAAACGAAACACCTCCATAGCAATATCTACAAAGGTTTGATCGTTTACGGTGTATAATGTAGATTCAAAACTTTTAAAAGTATCCAAGCGTTACGTAACTTAACCGGGTTCAAAAATACAGAATGAAAATTACAAAGGGTCTATTGCTGTTTGGTGTTTTAATATTGGGAGTTAGCGCATGCTTTAGCCCGCCGGAATATCCCAATCAACCGAACATTAACCTGGCAGGTCTTGACTTCTATGCTGAACAGGATGCATTGGATTCGCTGGTGCTTTCCATCGACTTCCGCGATGGCGATGGCGACCTGGGGCTTGCTTCTGATGAAATCTCCTACCCGTATCATCCACGCAATTTCTTTTTGATGAACAACGGGCAGCTTATTCCGGTGCCAACCACATCTCCTTATACGAACATTCCTCCCATTATATACCTGAACGAAAATCAGCAAGGTAAACTGGTTACCAATCGCGCGCTGGATGATCCAACCTATGCCGCCAAGATGCCGCCCTATGTTTATCCCTATACCTGTAACACCTATATTTTTGACACGGTTTATGTAGAAAAGGGAGATGAAGCTATCTTTGACAAAACCTATAACATTACCGATACACTGCGCAGCTCAAATCCACAGAACAAAGACTTGTATGCAATCAAAGAAATTTTCTATTCGCAGAAGAATCCAAACTACGATAACATTACCGTAGACTTCATTCTCAGCGATGGGAAGGAACTGGATTGGGAAACGATAACCGGCACACAATGCGGTCCTTCATTTGATGGACGATTTCCGCGCTTATCCAGTAAGACCGGACCGTTGGAAGGAACGCTTCGTTACAGTATGAAATCAGAAGGTATAGCGATTGTGCTCAACTCGCAGTCCTTCAAACTTCGTGTTCAGATCAAAGATCGCGCACTCAACCTCAGCAATATTATCGAAACAGATTATGTAACGCTGGAAGGCATAAAAAGAAAAGGGTGAAGTTACTTTCACCCTTTTTTATTTTATAGTACTGAGATAATATAATCTATCAGCGTCCGTAAAGCGAAGGGAATCTGTCAGGATCGGCTTCGCTCATCATGGCATATACCGTTTCAAATACGTCTTCCGGATTTGGCTTGGTAAAGTAATCACCATCGGAAGCATACGCAGGGCGATGTTCTTTCGCAGTAATGGTAATGGCTTTTGAATCCAGGTATTTATAGGCGTCCTGTTCTTCGAGTACCTGCTGCATCATGAATGACGTAGCTCCTCCGGGAACATCTTCATCTGCAAAAATGAGTCGGTTAGTTTTCTTTACAGACTCAACAATTCTATGGTGAACATCGAAAGGCAATAAGGTTTGCGCATCAATCACTTCACAGTAGATTCCAACCTGCTCAAGGTCTTCTGCAGCTTCCATCACTACGCGGCACATCGATCCGTAGGTAACAATGGTAACATCAGAACCTTCTTTCAGCACTTCGGGTACACCGAGCGGAACATTGAATTCGCCAATGTTATCGGGTATGCGTTCCTTCAGTCTGTAACCATTCAAGCACTCCACAATGATGGCAGGATCATCCGACTTCAACATGGTATTGTAGAAGCCTGCAGCCTGGGTCATGTTACGTGGTGTAATGATATATATACCGCGAAGGCTTTGCAGCATCATGCCCATTTGTGAACCCGCATGCCACACACCTTCCAGACGATGGCCACGCGTGCGAACGACCAATGGAGCTTTCTGTCCACCTTTCGTTCTATACTGTAAACAAGCCAGGTCATCCGATAATGTAGGCAGTGCATAAATGAGGTAATCGAGGTATTGCATTTCTGCAATCGGACGCAAGCCTCGCAACGCAGCACCTATACCCTGACCAATGATGGTACACTCACGAATGCCGGTATCGGTTACACGAAGTTCTCCATGTTTTGCCTGTAAACCTGCAAAACCCTGGTTCACGTCACCGATCTTGCCTACATCTTCACCGAAGGCGAGTACCAGCGGATTGCGTGTGAGCGCTGCATCAAAGCACGCCTGCAATACTTCACGACCATCTACGATGGGCGAGTTATCACTATACTGCGCAGGCACTACTTCTGCTTTCAATGCAGCTTCTGCCGAACCACTGTATAGGTGTGAACTATAGCGATTAAAGTTATCTTCATCAGCAGCACGCAACCATTCAATCAATTCCTGCCTGGGTGCATGGTCTTCCTCACGCAAATACCGAAGCGCCTTCTTCGCAGCCTTCATGGTATCAAGGCGCGTAGCGTTGATCGCTGTATTCAACTCCGTGCGAAGCTTGTTGAGTTCTTCGCCATGTTGGCTTATAGCTTCTGCGCGTTCCAATATATCGGTTACAATGGATTGATCTTTCTTTACATCTTCCATGAACGCTTTCCAGGCGCGATCTTTCGCCTGCTTGGCCGATTGCTTTGCTTCTTTTTCAATCGCATCTATTTCTTCCGGCAGCACCATCACTTCGTTGATGATCCACTCCCGCATCTTGCGAATGCAATCATGCTCCACTTCCCACGCCAGACGTTCTTTTGATTTATAGCGCTCGTGCGAACCAGACGTTGAGTGACCTTGCGGTTGCGTGAGTTCCTCCACATGCAACAGCACTGGCACATGTTCTTCACGGCATATCTTCTCTGCCCTTTGATAGGCTTCCGTCAGTTCCTGGTAGTCCCATCCTTTGGCTGTAATGATCTCAAAACCTTTTTCATGCTTCGTGCGCTGTAGCCCGGCAAGTGCTTTTGATATACTTCCTTTTGTTGTGTGATACTCGGCTGGCACCGATATACCGTAGCCGTCATCCCAGATTGATGTGAGCATGGGCACCTGCAGCACTCCGGCAGCGTTGATTGCTTCGAAGAACATTCCTTCAGATGTCGAAGCATTACCAATTGTACCGAAGGCAATTTCATTCCCGTTGATTGAGAAGTTCGTATACTCTTTCAACGCAGGATTATTCCGGTATAGCTTCGATGCATAGGCTAGTCCCAACAAGCGTGGCATCTGTCCTGCCGTAGGAGAAATATCAGCACTGCTGTTCTTGATCTCGCTTAGGTTTTTGAATTTTCCATCCGCATCAAGCGTGCGTGTTCCAAAGTGGCCTGTCATCAGGCGGCCCGCGGTAGATGGATCTGCATCAAGATCAGTATGCGCATACAGCTGTGCGAAGAATTGCTGCACGGTAAGTTCACCAATGGCAAACATAAAGGTCTGATCGCGGTAATATCCGGAACGGAAGTCACCGTTGCGAAATACTTTTGCCATAGCGATCTGCGCTACTTCTTTACCATCGCCGAAGATTCCGAACTTGGCTTTGCCCATGAACACTTCCTTGCGACCGATGATGCTCGCTTCCCTGCTTTCTACAGCCAGGCGATAATCTGAAAGTATATCTTTCACTTTTGCCTGCGAGAACTTTGTCTTTGCTTCTTTTATTGCGCTCAAAATTTCGGGATTTGATGATACCTGTTGGATTCAAAAATAGGGAATAGTTTTACCTTTCAAAAGCACCAACGTTTGCATAAAAGGATTTAGTCAGGATGCTTTACAAATTTTATTTCGGAATTTTTCATTCACCGGAATTTTACGCGAATCATCCCTTCGTTTGCAGGCATTTATTTCGAATAAAAATGATCTTTCACACTCTCCTTTTTCATACTCAGTGCCACTGTATATTTGCAACCGCTCATTAACAATCTATTTAATAAAGTCTTATGATTATTGGTGTTCCAAAAGAAATCAAGAATAATGAAAATCGTGTAGCACTGACACCTGCAGGAACGCAGGAGCTCGTAAAGCGTGGCCACACTGTGTATGTGCAAAAGACCGCTGGCGTAGGAAGTGGCTTTCACGATGAGGATTATCAAAAGGCAGGTGCAACGTTGATCAACGATGCTGCTGAAATCTTCAGTAAAGCCGAGATGATCATGAAAGTAAAAGAACCTATTGAACAGGAATACAAGCTCATTAAAAAAGATCAGCTTGTTTTTACATACTTCCACTTTGCTTCGTATGAGCCGCTCACAAAAGCGATGATTGCAAGCGGTGCTACTTGCCTGGCGTATGAAACCGTGGAGCGTAATGATGGAAGTCTTCCGTTACTGATACCCATGTCTGAAGTGGCTGGAAGAATGTCTATCCAGGAAGGTGCTAAATATTTAGAGAAACCATTGAAGGGTCGCGGTATATTGCTGGGCGGTGTTCCGGGTGTAAAGCCTGCTAAAGTATTGGTGCTCGGTGGTGGTGTAGTAGGTACCAATGCAGCCAAGATAGCGGCTGGCATGGGTGCCGATGTTACGATTCTTGATCTTAACCTTACTCGCCTCCGCTACCTCGATGACGTGATGCCAAAGAATGTTCACACAATGGTATCTAACGAATACACGATCCGTGAGCTCATTAAAGATTCAGACCTGATCATCGGTGGTGTACTGGTGCCTGGTGCAAAAGCTCCAAAGCTCATTACCCGCGATATGCTGAAGTCTATGCGCCCGGGTACTGTATTGGTGGATGTAGCCGTAGATCAGGGAGGATGTATCGAAACATGTCAGCCTACTACACACGAAGACCCTACTTTTATTATCGATGATGTAGTGCACTATTGCGTAGCGAATATGCCGGGAGCTGTTCCTTATACCTCTACTCTTGCGCTTACCAATGCTACTTTACCGTATGCTATTCGCCTGGCCAGCCAGGGATGGAAGAAAGCATGTCACGAGAGCCTTGAGTTGCGCAACGGCCTGAACGTAATTAATGGCGATGTAGTGTATAAAGCGGTAGCCGATGCTTTCAGCCTGCCTTATACCGATGTAAAGAAATACCTGTAATCAAATACTGGTTATATCCGAAAGCCGCGGGGTACCCATACTCGCGGCTTTTGTCTTTACAACAGGTAACAGCCTGAATATAACTGAATGAAGCAACAAACCTCTTTTGGAGTATCGCGTTACTTATTCTATTTTTAGCGCCAAATAATCCGGAACATACACGGCATGGAAATATTCGTCCACGCGGAAACCTGGCTCGCCTTGTTAACGCTTACGTTTTTTGAAGTTGTACTAGGTATTGATAACATCATCTTTATTTCCATTGTTGCCAATCGCCTGCCCGTAGAGATACGAGCCCGCACCCGCAACCTGGGGCTTATCCTGGCACTGATCGTACGCATCATCCTGCTGCTCGGTATAACCTGGGTTATATCTTTTAAACAACCTTTATTCTTCCTGTCTGATATCATCGGTCACAAGCTGGTAAGTCTCTTTAGTGATCATGACCATCCCTTCAGCGGTCGCGACCTGATATTGATGTTTGGTGGCTTGTTCCTGATTGCCAAAAGTACACGTGAAATCAACCATGAAATGGAAGGCGAAGATGAACTGGAGCAGGAATCAAAAGGTAAAGCGAATGTTACCGGTATTATTATACAGATCATTCTCCTCGACATCATCTTCTCGTTCGACTCTATACTCACTGCGGTGGGATTGACAAACCATGTTTTGATCATGATCGCTGCAGTTATAATCTCGATCGGTATTATGATGATCTTCTCGGGGGCTATCAGCGATTTCATCAATCGTCACCCCTCTATGGAAGTATTGGCCCTCGGGTTCCTCATTCTCATTGGCTTTATGCTCTTCCTCGAAGGATTGGAGTATGCTATACCCAAAGGATATATATACTTTGCCGTGGTATTCTCACTGCTGATTGAAATGGTAAATATCCGGGTGCGCAACAAGCGAAAGAAAGCTAAAGAAGAATTTCATGAATAATGACGAGCAACTTCGTTATCCGACTGGAAGATTTACAGCCAGGGATTCTTATGCACCGGAAGAGGTGAAAGCCAACATCAGCCGCATCGAAGCGGTGCCCGCGAAGATCGAGGCGCTGGTGAGTACACTTACGCCTCAACAGCTCGCAACACCTTATCGCCCCGGAGGCTGGACCGCACTACAGGTAATACACCATATACCAGACAGCCACATGAACGCCTACATCCGCGTAAAGTGGTCGCTGACGGAAGACACTCCCACGATAAAAGCGTATGATGAAACCACATGGGCACTAACTCCGGAGACGCGTGCTGATCCTTCGATCTCTATAGCGCTATTAAAGGCGCTTCACATCAAGTGGGTAACTTTATTGAAAGGCCTTACCAAGGAGGATCTGGAGAAGAAATTCTTTCACCCTGACTCGAAGAAATACATTCGCCTCGATCAGGCCATTGCCAGTTATGCCTGGCATGGAGAACATCACTTGGGGCATCTGAAAATCGTAGCCGGTCAACTATAATATTTTGACGAGTTATAAGCCGCCATTCTTCCTTTTCAATGCGCACCTGGAAACTATATATCCGGCATTGCTGAGAAGAGTGCCGTTGCAACCCTATCACCGCGAGCGTATTGCCACACCCGATCATGATTTCCTCGATCTTGACTGGCTCAGGCAGGGCTCATCACAACTGGTCATTATATCGCACGGACTGGAGGGAAATTCGCACCGTGGTTATATCAAGGGAATGGCTAAAATGTGTATTGCCAATGGTTATGATGTGCTGGCCTGGAATTTCAGAGGGTGCAGCGGAGAGATGAATCATCAGTTACGTTTCTATCACAGTGGTGCTACAGATGATCTGGACTGTGTTGTGCGTCACGCGATCGGCAAAGGGTATCAGCACATCACGTTAATCGGTTTCAGTCTCGGGGGCAATCTCACACTTAAATACCTCGGGGAGCAAAAGCCTCTGTCTGTTATACAAAAAGCTGTAGCCTTTTCGGTACCGCTTAATCTATATACCAGTTGCCGGAAAATATCGCTCTCTTCCAATCGCCTGTATACGGAAAGATTTCTGAAAAGCCTCAAGAAAAAAATCATCACCAAAGCAGCTTCACGAAAAGAGCTTGACATTACGAACATTCAGAACATTACTTCGCTCATCGATTTTGATAATCGCTACACAGCACCACTACATGGTTTTGGGAGCGCTATAGATTACTATACACAATGCAGCTCGCTGCAGTTTTTACCAGCCATCACTGTATCTACCCTTATCATCAATGCACAGAACGATCCGTTCCTCAGCGAAGATTGTTACCCGGTAAAATTACTGGAAGGCCATCCGTATGTACGTTTCGAAAATCCTTTATATGGTGGTCATGTGGGTTTCGCTCAATTCCATAAAAATGGATTATATTGGAGTGAAGAGCGCGCAATGCATTTTATAAACGATTAACTTGCACTGCAGTAAATCTCTTTGGAAGCCCGACAAAAAACACTGCTTTACTACTCTGTATGATTGAACACTACAGCATTACCGCTACACCTGAAAAGATACGCGAAAGGTTCGCTGTGGATGTTCCGGAGTTTTTCAAGCCTCGGTACAATGCTTGTCCTACGCAATTGCTACCGGTAATAACCAATTCTGCACCTGAGGGCGTCTCAACTTTTTATTGGGGCACATCACCGGAGTGGTCGAAGAACAAATCGCTTAGCGAGAAGATCATCAATACACAAGTAGAGTTCATTCACGATAAACCTGCTATAAAAAAGATATTGATGAAAAGCCGGTGTATAGTTCCTGCCGATGGCTTCTATGCATGGAAGCGGGCCGGCAAGAAGACACGTATACCCTACCGTTGTATCTGTACTGACCAGGAGCTATTTTCTTTCGCAGGATTGTGGGAGGAATATGAAGATACAGAGGGCAATGAATTTCATACCTTCACCATTATCACTACACCAGCTACTCCGTTGGTGGCTTCTATTCAGGAACGGATGCCGGTAATTCTTTCGCCTAAACAAGAGAGTATATGGTTAGCAAAAGACAGCACGGAGACTGACCTCATGGAGATTTTGAAAGCATACAGTGCCGATCGCATGAGCCACTATCCCGTGTCGCCTCGCATTAGCGATGTCATGGTAGATGTACCTTCGCTTATACGCCCTGCACCTGCTTCCGATCAGTTCGGAAATTTGACGTTGTTTGACTGAGCCGTTATCAGTTACAGGTTAATCGTTAACTGACGCTTCTAACAGTTAACTGTTAACGAAAAATCAGAATCCATCATCCTTCTTTTCCTCCTCTACCGGATCTTCTTTCGGAGTATCGTCTTTCTTCTTGGACTTCTTTTCCTTTTTCTTACGAGATTTCTCTTCAGTTGGAGCCGTAGCATTGGTTTCGATCTCGTCAGCCGGTTTCTTTTTCTTTTTCAGGAATGAAAACAGACCTTTCTTTTCAGGCTGCTGCTCTTGCTGCGCTGCCGGCTTCTGCTGCTCATCTTCATCTACATAGTCGAAGTCATCTTCCTTAGGCGCAGGTATAGTTTGCGTTGCCGTTGAATCTGCCGGCTCCTCTTTTTTCTTCTTTTTGAATATATTCTTAAAGAAACCAAAGAATCCTTTCTTTGCCTTCTTTGCTTCTTCTGCTTTCTGTGCTTCCTGGCCAAGCTTCGCCAGTCGAACATCCGGCAATACCAGGTAATCGCGCAGATACCACATGTAGTTATCCTGCTCTACATTGAAAGTAATTTCCGTTACAATATAACGTGGTGTTTTTGGAACATATTTGCCGGAGGCAGGATCGTATATAAGGCTGTCAGGATAATCGTATTTCAGCATCCGAACCTCTTTATCCTTCGAAATCATGTAGACACTGTCTTCAGCAGCAGTTGTAGTGTCGCGCTCCACATCTTCGATGTAAATGCTGTCGATCACAGAGCGTGCAGCCAGATCAAGTTCAGCACCTGGCACAACGCCATCCTCTCCATCCATGCCAAAATCTGGTTTCAGGGAATCGGGCACAGCAACGTACACCGGTTTCATCGGCACCGTCTGCATGCTTCGTATCTTCTTCCGGTAAGAGGTGTGCTCAGCAATCAGGTATTTGTTCTTGCTGGCAGTAAATACTTTAGGTGTAGAATCTTCCTGGAAATAGCTGAATTTCTTACGAAGTTCATTCTTATCGTAAATAAAAGCACTCTGGTACGCAGGGCATATCATGCGCTGGGTACAGGCACTTAAAAGTAGGCAAGCACAAATAGATACAAAAAATGCCCTCAGCATGAACAGGGTAATTCAAACAAAAATAAGGATTTTAGGGAGAACTGATTCTCAAAACCCATTTATTATCAAATTTAGGAGGTTATTCATGCGCTAAATAACGCCAGAAGGTGAAATTTAGTCCGCAGGAGAAAGGAAAAATCAGTTTGCAGCCGTAGCTATTCCTAATAGCTATTTTCAAAATGCTACCGTAACTTTACTAACACCACCCCATCAGCCATGGTCTATCACATTTTGAACGGAGATTCGCTTGCAATGACCTTTCCTGAAGCCGGACTCGCAGGAGAAATTGTAGTGATGCGCGAAGGACTTGTGACAGGCGACTTACGCGGTGACGACTTGACGACATTCTTCAAGAACAGAGCCGCTTACCTGCAAACATCACATGAAGATTATAATGCTAAAGTTGTTTCGCAATTAAAGAAGCTGATAACTGCTCCTGAGTCGTCTACATTTAATCTCTGGTTCGGTTACGATCTGTTCTGCCAGGTAAACATGTGGTTTATCATTTCACTGCTCTACGATTTGTCAATCAAAAAAGATGTGTATGTAGTATACCCTACATTTCTGCCAGACGAAAAAATATGGGATGAATATGGTATGGCTACCGGCCCTGACCTGATAAAAAGTTATAACGGCCGCGTACGCTTCAATGACAATGATTTCAAATTAGGCGAAGCACTTTGGAATGCCTATAAAACTAATAACCTCCACCAGTTGGAGAGTTTATGCAGAATAAAATCAGCGTGCTTTCCACACGCAACAGAAACTTGCCAGGCTCACTTTGATCGCTTTGCTGCTGCCGGCGAAAAAAGTATGCTCACCAACATTATCGAAGAAATAATCCACAGCGGCTCCGATGACTTCAACAAAGCTTTCCGTGAATTCCAGAAACAGAAAGGTGTATATGGGTTCGGTGATGTTCAGTTTAAAGAACTGTACGATAGCGTAGTGCGGGGCAACTGACTGTGAGCCGCTGATATAGTTACTTCAGCATTCGTTACACGTTATCAATTAATCGTTATCAGAAAAGTGCCTTCACCCGGTTAACCTGTAACCGATAACGCTCTCAAAACAATTTCAATTGATCTGGTGCCTCATCTTTCTTTTCACGCATCACCACTTCACCAAAATTCGAAAGCGATATACCGAGTAGTCGCACTTTTTTATTAGTCATGTCAACAGCTTCTAATAAGTTCTTTACGGCTGATATAATCGTATCGAGATCATCTATACCTTGCGTGAATGACTGACTCCGTGTAATCACCTTGAAATCGCTATACTTGATTTTTAGTGTTACAGTTCTGCCCTTCAGATGATGGCGTTTCAGCCGCTCACTCACTACTGGTGCAATCTTGACCAGTTCTTCGTACATCTCAGAAAAATCTTCCAGGTCGTACGGAAATGTATCTTCAGCTCCTACCGATTTTGTTTCACGATGCGGTTGTACTGCACGGTCGTCCTGGCCACGAACGATCTTATAGAAAAAGTGACCGGCCTTTCCAAAATGCTTTACGAGTTCATCTTCGGTTAATCTTTTCAAATCAGCACCAGTGTGCAGTCCCATATTTTTCATTTTTGAAGCGGTAACTTTTCCAACGCCAAAAAATTTTTCCACACCTAAATTTTCCATGAAGGATTGAATACGTGACGGCCCAATAAAAGTGAGTCCATCCGGCTTCTGCATATCGGAAGCAATCTTCGCCACAAACTTATTAATAGATACACCTGCCGATGCTGTGAGTTGCAACTCCTCTTTGATGGCAAGCTTGATCAGCGTTGCAATCTCAATGGCAGAGCCAATCGCCTGCTTATCGTGTGTTACATCCAAATACGCTTCGTCTAGGGAAAGCGGTTCAATGAGATCGGTATATCTGTGAAAGATCTCCCGTATCTTCTGAGAAACTTCTTTATATACATCGAACCGCGGTCTTACAAAAATTACTTCCGGGCAAAGTTGTTTTGCCTGTTTGGAAGGCATAGCGGAGCGAACACCGAATTTACGTGCTTCATAACTGGCGGTAGCCACTACACCTCCCCTTCCTTCCGGAGAACCACCTACGGCAATAGGCTTACCACGATACTCCGGATTATCGCGCTGTTCAATAGATGCATAGAAGGCATCCATGTCGATGTGAATGATCTTTCGATACAGTGGCGTGACCTGATTTTCCATGAAACGAAACAGCCGTCACTACAAATATAAGGTGAGCGGGTTGCTTACGTCCATTATATTCACCGCATATAAATTACAAGAACATTCCACCAGAAGCTTCAATGCGCTGTGCGTTGATCCAGCGCGCATCTTCAGTACACAAGAATGCAACCACACCACCAATATCATCCGCCTGGCCCACGCGACCTAAAGCAGTCTGCGATGCGATAAAGCCTTTTACTTCGGGGTGAGATTCAAATGCATTCTTCGTAAAATCTGTTTCGATTGCACCAGGCGCTACCACATTGGCGCGTATTCCTCTTGGCCCAAGTTCTTTTGCCAGGTATCGTGTAAACACTTCGATGGCACCTTTCATAGAAGCATATGCGCTATAGCCAGGCGTTGCAAATCGCGCCAAACCTGTAGACAAATTAATGATACCCCCTTGGTCTGCAAGCTGCGGCAGCAGCTTTTGTGTGAGAAAGTAAACACCCTTAAAGTGTACGTTAAACAACGCATCAAACTGTTCCTCAGTAGTCTTTACGAAGGGTGCTGCCCAATCGATGCCTGCGTTATTAATCAGAAAATCAAAATCCTCACGTCCCCAATGCTCTGTCAATACAGCTGCTAGCTGCTTTGAAAACGTGTCAAATGCGGACACACTGGCTGTATTCAACTGAAGGGCTGCTGCTTTCCGTCCAAGGCTGACAATCTCGTCAACCACGGCTTCCGCTTCTGCCTTTTTGCTGTTATAAGTGAGCACCACATCAATACCTTTTCTGGCAATGCTGATTGCTGCATTTTTTCCCAAGCCTCTGCTACCGCCGGTTACCAACGCTATTTTAAGATTAGTCTGCATAATTGTATTGTTTAATTGACAACACAAAATTCCGACATACAGACCTCAGAAAAATGGTAACAGTTTCCGATTAAATGGTAACTACTTCCGATTCTATAAACTGTTGACGGTATTGACGAGGTGTTTTTCCTTCGAACCGTTTAAAGAACTTCGTGAAATTGGTAGGATCATCGAAGGTGAGCCGATAACTGATCTCGGCTATTGCCATAGGCGTTTCGCGCAGCATACGCCTGGCTTCGGCCATAAGCCGTTCTTCCATAAAATAGCAAGGCGACTTTCCTGTAGTAAGCTTTATGGTGTTACTAAAATGCGTGGGATGAATGAAGAGCCGCGCCGCAAAATCCTTAATGTGATATGACTGTGTAGTTTTGCCCGCCAGTATATCCTGCATGTGTTCTTCCAGAATCTCCAAGTAACGGGCTGTGATCTCATCTTTTCGCGTCAATATCTTTTGTGGCAGCGGCATACAGTAAGATAAAGGTTTGAATCAATTGATTTTGTTAGCTGGAACATTGTCTGAACAGAGCACCTTTCGCAGGATCATGCTGATCTCCTGTGAGCGGTTTACAACCATAAAATGACCTCCCTGCGAAATCGTATAGTCTGCTTGAGAGAAAGGTAACAACCGGTCGGATGTTCCATGTATTAAAATGACGTTTGCCGGTACCGTTTTATTTTTCCAACGAACAATTTGTTCAATCGCCCATTCCAGAAATGCCTCATCCGTCTGGCAGATAATCTTGTTTAACAGTGAGCGCTCCTGTGCTGATGATACACTAAAGAACCACGCTGCTATGCCGGTTAATTTTTTGAACTGACCGCGCGGCATCAGCCTGTTGAAACGGATCAACCCCATGAATCGGTAGTATGCCGGGATGTCAGCTCGTGTTTTGGCGGAGGAAATAAGAACAATTTGCTCAGTTTTTATCAGTTTCCCGATCTCAATGGCAATCATACCTCCGAATGAGACCCCTACCAGTATGGGATTACCAACAGTAATCTGATCCAGCAAACGCTGTGCGTACGTTTCTATAGTCTCCGATTGTGCAGGCTCGACCCACTCTATACAAGTAGTTCTATAACCAGACAAATCAAGAAAATCAAAAACTCTTCTATCTGCACCCAGTCCGCTTAGCAAGTAAAGGTCTTTCATGCCATGCCTTATTTTTTTGATACTGTAGATTCAAATTAAGAAGGTTGTTCTATTATAAAAATGTGCCCGCCAACGGCAACAGACAATAAATAATTTTTTTCTTTTATGGATTGTCACAATTACGGATATTTCCCGCCAGGTGGTCCGGTACTTTATTATCCGATTATAGTATAATTTTGCCGCTCATCCGTTGTTTGTAAGCGTTAAAATTCAAAATACAACATGTAACCATTCTTTATATCAGTATTTATACTGACACCACTCTCAATTCTTCACGGATGCGTGACAAATTCAAATTAAGTATACTTGCCACATAAACGGCTCGCTTTTTCACCTACCTTCATGGAAGAATTTAGTTTACGGGAAGCCTGTTATAAACTGGCTAATAAACTCAACCGGTATCGGACCCCGTTGTTGGGGCTGAACATTGATGTTCAGTTGGCCGATGCGTACTGGGGCAACCGCGAAAGGCTGCTCGGTGCCATTAAGCATGGCTGCCTGTTCCTTTCCAAATCGTTCGATGTGCAAGAGATCTTCATTGAAATTACCAGCAAAGATCAATTCGACAACACAACAACGCTTCTAATAGATATTACCGCTTACGAGCGGGAACATCCCGGAGGCCCCCGTAAGGGAAACGAAAAGAAAATAAGCTTTCCATTCACACTTATAAATGCGCCTTCCGAAAACTCGAAGCGTCCATTTGAATCAAAACGCGTATTAATCGTTGAAGACAGCAGGATTAATGCCCTCGTTTTCCAAAGTTTCCTGGAAGGATGGGGTTGTTGCACAACTATAGTTGAAACCGGCGAAGATACCGTATCGCTGGTATGGAAAGAATCTTTCGACCTTGTGCTGATGGATGATCTCATTCATGGTATGGATGGCAATGCTACCACGGAAAAAATCCGGAAGTTCAACAAAC
Source organism: Ohtaekwangia sp. (assembly GCF_036786105.1). Taxonomy (NCBI): domain Bacteria; kingdom Pseudomonadati; phylum Bacteroidota; class Cytophagia; order Cytophagales; family Fulvivirgaceae; genus Ohtaekwangia; species Ohtaekwangia sp. The sequence goes on along the minus strand of NZ_DAIQRQ010000029.1, from coordinate 43,125 downwards.
ATGTTCCCATCATCAGTTGCCTCACTTCTCCGGTTTTAAAAGAAAATATTGCCGCTGCACTCAATGCGGGAGCAAGCAGTTGTCTGTTGAAACCGGTAAACAGCGCGGAGCTTTTTCGAATTCTTTCAAAATACTTGTATAAAACAACAGCCGCTCCGCTCTACGCTGCCACGCGCACTGATATTCTTCAATAAGCTATAATTTGAATTATAACTTTCGACGCCTGCGACAGGCTGGCTGTAAATAATTACAGCTCGATTCTGCCATCTATAGGGTAGCTCGAAGTATTTATATCATATCCATATATTATACTCCCAGACGGGTCAACGTTTATCCTTATAAATTGACCTATACAATCACTATATATCTTATAACTTGAATTTTGCCCGACTATAAAACAAAGGGGCACACAAATTAATGTGTGCCCCGGACCCAAACCCCACTGTCGAAACTAGCGGAGAAATCTTTAAACTATTAAAGCAACATTCACTATTTATTTGCTTTATCTCTTACTTGACGATGCAAAGTAAATACTATTAAATGACATCCGTTTCCTGTATTAGTGATTAGAACTACGTAAGAAATATCGGTAGATACATGTCTGTATTTTTACGTAGATATATAGCGTATATGGAAGCATTCGCCACTATAGCACAATCTTCGCATTCGAAAGTGTTATGTGGATCATATACCCTTTACACGTACCCTGCATGCGCACTGTATCACCAGCTTCAAGCGAACCAATACCACCCTTTACATTGCACTTCACGGAAATCATTACGCTTCGTTCTCCTGAAAGCCACACAATACCGTTATCTGGTTCAATGGCTTTTACAATTCCTTCTACCTCCAAAAGTTTGTCAAGGTATTGACGATTAGCTTGTGGTGCATCTTTAACAAACGCAGCAATCAACGATGTTACTGAAACAACCTGTGGAGGCTCCTTTACCTTCTTCTTGCTTTTGCGCATAACCACAAAGGCAACTATCAACATGACCAAGCCTGACGAGGAAATAACTGCAACCATACTATATTTTAGATGAAAGCAAAGGAAATGGGATAGCAGCTTTTTCCTATCAGCAATTATACTGTCTGTTCCTGTTTTTTATTACGCATAGATTGATCCGTAAAAATACGTAGCCAACAATCCGTATACTGATGAGAATTGATCCATCCGTATTTTTTGTATAGGTATATACGTATATCCACCGAGTAATAAATATAGTCCGGCGACCTACCTTGGTTCAATTAAAATCAATAGCTATGGCTTTATATAATCATTCTTACCGAAAGATTTTTTTAACCATGATCATCGTAATGCCGGTATGGCTGCTTCCCTTTATAGCACCCGGTCAGACAAAAATTGCACGCCTTGAGATAAACAAGTACGAATCCTATATAATGAAAGACGACACCTTGCTGGTAGATGAATTGATCATGCGCGACTCTTCAAACCTCATTCTTTATAAACTATCACCAAGCAGTTACATTCAGGTAAAAAAACTTACCGTTGGCAAACAATGCTGGATCTTCGGTGGAGGGAGTAATGGTATTAATGGCAAAGATGCGAAAGATTCAGAACCTGCTTATGGCGTATGTATATCCGGGAAAAACGGTCTACCTGGCAAAAACGGAACAGATGGTGAAGCGGGAAAAAACCTAACAATCGAGATTGGTGCCCTGGATGCTTCCAATGTACATCCGATTTTGTTTCGCCTCAACGGTGGCAATGGTGGTGATGGCGGCCGCGGCGGAAGCGGTGGACCTGGAAGCAAGAGCACTTCTTATTGCACCTGCAACGGTGGGGCTGGCGGTAATGGAGGTGATGCAGGAAATGGCGGAAACGGAGGCTCATTGACGTTTATATGTAAGACGTGTCCGACAAATATTTGGCAGTCGGATATTTTGCAATTCAACCTGCACGGTGGCTATAGTGGTTATGGAGGAGAAGGCTCACCCGGCGGAGCACCCGGTATAGGAGCTGATAAAGCTTCTAAACGGGGTATAAATGGCAAGAATGGGAACAAAGGCAGACATGGTACAGAGGGAAGTTTTATCTACAACAATGTATATACAGGAACCCGTTAAGCTAGCAAGTAAAAATCCAAGCAGAGAATCCGAAGCATTTAATATCTGCCATTAAATAGTTCAGCGGATTATTCTCACGTGTTTTCGTAGTCAGGCTTTTCCCTGCTTCTACATACGATATTTATCGCTTTTTCTGATCCATACCTGCTATGGGATTAGAATCCTCCGAGGGTTCCTGATCCATGCACCTGCTTCACCATTGAATCCTATGTCTACGTTGATCTTGTTCTGACATACCTTTATAATATAAAGCGCTTAATGCCTGATGCATGTTAATATTTTCCAGCATGGAGACTTTTATCGCACAAACTATTGGTAAGCTATACATTGAAAACTCCCGGCATGGAGATGAATATGGTCTTTATCTGACCTTTATTTAAAACATGAGCACATAAAAATCTCTTCTATTTTTCCGCATCCGGATTCCTATAGGGTAAGTGCTTTCTACACTTATGTATAACTTACGGCTTTTTACACAGGCGGCAGAGCTTCTGAGTACATCGAAGTAATAAAAAAATTGTCCCGTCCCGGATGCAATCATCCAGAACGGGACATTTTATTTAACAATCTACTTAATTTATTTTCTCATTGAGAAGGGCGTTGATCGTTTCATTGAAGCGCTCGATGTACTGATCGTAATACAATCCAGTGCCCGGGCCTGAAAAACCGGTATATATATTCCGAACTTTGCCATCTCTACCAATTATGATCGTAGTGGGGAAAGCAACCACCCGATTTAACATCGGCAAGGTCTCAGAAGCTTTGTCTTTATCGTTTGTACCTGCAATCACAAAATTATAGGGCACTTTCAGTTTGTCAATCATTTTGCGTACACGACCGCTTGCATACGTAAAGTCATTCTTACGCTCATAAGCAAGTCCTATAATTTCAACACCACGCATCTTGTTTGTTTTATACCATCCTGACATGAAGGTAGTTTCATCCATACAATTCGGACACCATGTACCGAATATCTGCAACACAACCACTTTATCTTTATACCGGGCATCTGGGAACGTTACTTTCTTGCCGTTTACATCCGGGAAAGAGAATGAAATTCCGCTGTAGCCAGGCTTCAGGTAAGTGAGCGATTCTGGATCCGGAAGACTTGCATTCTCGTTTCTTTCAGCGTACCAGAATTCAGTCCAGGTCTGACCTGAATAAAATTCGCCCATCAGTTTATCATCTTGTTGTCGGGTGGCGGTAAATAAATAGGCATGATTGCCATCAAATGTGCTGAGGTAAAGTACACCGTTGCTCACACTGCCTTCCAGGTAGCGATAATCCCCTGTAGGAGTCAAAAAGGTTCCGGTAACATGGTTTCCTTGTTGTTTGAATATACCGATAGCGGTTGACGTATCCGCTTCATGAATAAAGTCTACGCTATATTTGCCCGTATAATCCGGTTCTGATGTATTGTTAAGATCAACTTTTTGAAACCGGTAAGTCTGTCCGTGAACCGCAGTGAAAGGCACACTATAATTCTGTTCGTAGTTCTTGATAAATACACCGGAGAGTGAATCGCCGTGAATACGGGCTTTGATGTTAGCATCGAAAATGTGCAATACAATATCAATTGAATCGCCCTTGATATTTACTTCGTCAAGCAATAGACGTTCTTCTGCGTTCATTATATAAAGATCATAACCACCAGTGTGGTCGTTCACAACGTCAAAATTAAATGGTAACTGCTGGCCTTGTAGTTCAAGCGTAGCACGCCAGATTCCTGTCTTTAATACTTTTTTGGGTGTCACTGCGTAGAGTGTGTTTACCAGCAGACAAACAGTAATGACCGCCAGCGACATGCTAAATCTTTTTTTCATGATCAGGTTAATACGTTAGGAATATCTATTCCACAAAATAAGGTAAAAATATATCCTACTGTTCACGGTATTTATTAACAGAATAGTATACTATGAATACATAGGAAGTAATCCGTAAAATCACGGATATATTGTTTCGAATAAAAATATCAACATGCGAGGCAATGCCGATAATTTAATCTTCCAGGATTTCGATCTCAACGCGCACATTCTCCTGAGCTTTGGCGCTGTGTTTGTCCTGCACAGGACGTTTACCTCCCCAGGCTTTTATTTGCATGCGCTCCTTGCCAATACCATTGCTGACAAGAAAATCGCGAATAATTTTGGCGCGCGCTTCAGAAAGCTCTTTGGCAGAACCAAAGCCGTCATGAGAGTTTGCCAATGAGAAGAAGTTCTTAGCATCACCACCGTATACAATCTTGCCGTAGGCATTACCATTGGTGTGTCCATGTATCTTGATCTTATAGCGTGGATTTTCCTTTAACATATCCAGCAAACTGTTTACTTCATAATGTGATTCCGGCCGCATTACGGCAGCATCCTTAAAGAAATATACATTATACATAATGGCTATGTCGCCTTTCTTGAGGCGCACCAGGCTGAAAGGAACTACTATATTATTACTTGTGTCCTGCGAAATACCATCCTGTGCTAATGGATCATTGAAATCCAGTGTACTTTGTACTTTGCGGTATCCAAACACATCGCATATAAAGGTTACATCGCCTGGCTTGCCATCAGGATTTACGAGAACAGAAGTATTACCTTTATATGTACCAATCTTTCTTGACAAACTTACGTTGATCGCGTCTATATCCCCTGCTACAAGGCTCTCATCATCTTCGCGGTATAGTTTGAAAAAGAAACGCTTGCCTTCACGTTCATCTATACTGTTGGCAACTGCCGTAGCTGTACCTCCTGTTACCTGAGCCTCGGGGGCACGGGAAATGTCGGGGGCTCTTTCGGGGCTATCTGCTACCACTACATGTGTCATTTCCTGATTTGATACCGGATCGATATCACCCCGAACATCGGTATCTTTCGCTGCCTCACCGCGGTAAATCCAAACATCATAGAAAGCGGCATCGGTACGAAGCCTGGCTGCTTCAAGCAACGCCTTATAACGGTCATCTGTACGCAATACATAAACATAGTAGAGATTGCGCGTAGCATTCCATCCGTAGAGGGCCGGGAGATCCAGTGAAGACGCGTATGAAACAAAACGGTTTGCATTGGCATGTACAGAGAATGCACCGATAACTACATAATATTTATCGCTATCGAGTAAAGCAACCTGCTGTGAGTACACTTTACATTGCATCCACACCAACGCAACAGTCAGGGCGAGCTTGTTGAATTTCATATAATTATCCGAAAATTTATGGCACCTCTATATTTTGTCACGTATCAGATAAATCGTTAATCACTACTTTAGCGATGAATATTTCTTACCACCTCTTTCCGATTCCAGGTCTTTCCGTTTTCCACCATTTCAACAATTACCTGGTGTTCCTTGTAGACGCGGAATAACTGATATGCCTCCCATTCAGTAATGTTTCGCTCCACAACCACGCGCGGTTCAATTTTTTGTCTGTTCATCTTTTACAGCCCCGGTTAGTGTCATGTTTTTCAAACGTCTCTATCAACGATTTGCCGTGCATATAATCTCACTGACGATTCTTACATACCGGAAAACAAAACTAGGCTTAAGTAATCGCCTTCTCTCTCAGGATTTTTATGGAAAAATGCCAGATTTTATACGGAATTATACTTCCGTATTTATACTTAGATTACTGACAAACAAAAACAGGAAGCCCGTGTCGACACCAGCTTCCTGTTCTTATACTCTATATTTATTACTCGATCGAAAAACTGATCGTTTTAGAAGATTCATTTCCGAGTATATCAATCGCTTGCACAACAACCGAATAGTTACCCGCCAAAAATCCTTTTACCGGTTTAGTGTATAGTTGCTTCGGTGCACCATTAATGGAGTAATAGATGGTTTGTGTACCTACACTTTTATCTTTTGCTGCCAGGTAAAGTTGCATTTCTTTCGGATAGATGGTATACGACATATCTTTTACAACCTTTGAACCTATCCTTTCTACGCTGAACACATCCACAATCTCAGGCGGTGTGTTATCTACAAACAGTGTTTGCCCTGCTTCGGCAACATTGTTCACTTGGTCAATTGCGTTGATCTTCATATCTCGTACGCCCTCTCCTTCTACCGAGAAAGCTCCACTATATTCAGATGGGGCTGCGTTTCCAATCTTATAGGTCAGTTGCTTCAGACCCGATTCACTAACACCTTGATCTACTGCCGAGATCGCCACTTTACTGATTGTGCGAATGAAAAGCGTATCATTTCTCAACAACTTAGGCCCGTTCACATGGTATGCAATCTTAGGACCCGCTGCATCTACAAAGTAATTCAACAAATGATCCTTACTCATATTCTCCACACGATCATCCGCAGCATATATAAGCTTGTGAGGTCCATCTTTCTGTGCAGTGCTCAATGGCGCAGTATAATTGCTTTTCTGAGCGCCATCGATCGAAAAGTAGATAGCATTTACACCTGCCTTGTTATCTGAAGCCGTTAAAGCAATGGCCGATCGGGTGGAAACATATTGACTACCCGCTGTCGATTTAAAATAATCCTTGTCAATTGAGAACTCCACCGTTGGTGCGGCTGCATCAATAGAGAACTTATACGTTTTGGCAGCTTCTTTATTTCGTACACGATCGAATGCCTGATAGGTCAATGAGTTTTCACTGTCCTTGAGTGTGTTGAGTGGTAAAGCTGTCTGATACAGCTCTTTTGCATCTCCATTAAAACCGTACTGAATAGTAGACACACCACTGCTTTCGTCTTCACTCACCAACTTTATTTTGGTTTTAGGAGATAAGACATTATCCACATGGGGGCCAATCAGTTCGAGAGCAGACCTCGGTGCTGTTGAATCGATGTAAAACTCGAGGAGATTTCGGGTAACATCGGCATCCTCTGCATTACCCACGTGATCGATTGCATAGTATTTCAAAGTTACCTTCCTGTCGCCCGGCAATGTAAACGGACCGTTGTATTGTATAAAACCAGAACCTGTACTATAATATACAGCTTCTACACCTGATACGGCATCAATAGCCGTGAGCTGTACAGTAGCATCTCCGCTAAAAAACATACGACTGCCTGCTGCAAATTTACCACTGGCACGTATTGTTGCTGATGTAGTCGGTGCAATTCCATCGGCCATTACAGGCCATAATACTTCACGTTTGGGTAAGATTGTCTGACCGACAGAGTCAGTAGCCCAACGACTGCGTACCCAGTTAATGCCTTCGGTATCAAAATGATATTCACGAATATGGTCAACGTCCTGCTCTTTTAATACAACCCCTTTGGATGGATCCGGAGTAGAGGAAAGAATTACATACACTGGAAGTTTTTTGTTCCAGTATAATGTGCCGGCGGAATCGTAATACGTTTTAGGTTCTGATCTCACCTGCGCGTAACTAGCCTGCAGATACGCCAGCAGTAAAAAAATAGTAAAGTATATTCTCATAATGTACCGTGTTTGGTGGTGTCAAAACTACTTCGATCAATTGAATCGGCTTGTATGAATTTATGTTCAGAAGGCAGTACTTAATATACGGAATGAGCTATCCGTAAATTTGCTTATAATGTAGTCTGTACTGCAAGGGCTGGTGTTCGGTTGGCGTCAAACCATTAAAAGGGAAACCAACGGAGCTAGATATAGCTAATAACGATATAAAGAAACATCAGAAAGAATACCCCGACACCGCACAGAAATGTAATCACTTCTTTGTCGCCTCTGTTAAATTTGCCGTTCGCCTGCATATATAAAAGTGTTTATAGTAATAAACTCTTCAGATTATCCCCTTATAAAAGATGGCAAATCGAAACATACCACCTTTAGGATCAATCCATTATACTTGAGGGCAAAATTACAAGGCAGAAGAATTCCATTCATCCGTAACATTACGGAAGCGATACTCCGTATTTACTCAATCCACCAACATTTTGAAGAAAACAAAAGGCTTACTTACTAAAAATCCAGCAGCCAAGCATCAGGTATGTACCAAAAACATTAAAATTTTACTTACATCGAGCAAACTTTACCAGTTCTCCCGCTGGCATAAATTTTTCCTACATAATATCATCCAATCAATCAATCGTTTACAAAATATATACGCTGCATTGCCCATGCAATAATCACATAAAATCAAAGCGTAACTTACTTCACTACTCCGTATTTCTACGGATATATAGCTACGTTCGATACGGAACTCTGTCGCTATGCATTGCACTACATTTGTGGCATTCTTTTTCCAGGTCTAAACTTTTTAATCAAAGCAGCACATGTTCAGATCTTTACTTTTTTATTTTCTGTTTTCAGTAACGGTCATCTCAGTTCTTTTTACATCGCGTACAACCTCTGCGCAATGTGTTGGTCTTCCTACTGTGTCTTCTCTGGGAAGTAACAAATTCCCTGCGGGTTTCTGTTCACCCGTTAGTGCACGGGTAACTTATAATGTAGGCTTCCTTAGCCCTGTACCTGCTGGTTCGGTTGATATATACATTGATTGGGGGGATGGGACGACCTCAACAATCCCTCAAGCACAGGGACAAACTTCTTATAGCGCAGATGTGACACATACGTTCCCCGTGAACAGTGACTGCGAATTTGTGGTGGTCATGACCATTAAGTATAAAGGATCGCTTTGTCCTATTACACGTCAGGTGCAGCGTATTGCTTCCTGGAGAACGGACGATTTCAACGGCGGTAAAGTTCAATTGATCTCACCGGTGACGGGGACAACGGAACACCAGGTGTGTGCCGGTGTTGATCTCTCCGTTGTATTCCAGGATCTGACCAACTGGAACTGTAATCCCAACTATATACATCCTCCGGGACCTGATCCGGTAGAAAGCCCCAACATTGCCAATCGCTGGCAGCAGATTGTTTATAACACTGGGGCGGGATCGAAGATTCCCAACCTGAGCGTAAACAGCATACCAGTTACCGGGGCAGGCGGTGCGGATATACTCACCAACTATCAGGATACGCGTGGCGTATATTATATGAATACACCCACGGTAGTTGCCGGCAACCGAAGACCTTCCTTACAAATAACAGCACCGGGCGGATTTGGTGCAGGCTATCCGCAAGTAGGCGATGTATTTCAAATTACACTTCGCTATTGGAACTTCTGTAATCCATATTCCAATGATCCGGCTAATCCGCTTGTACCAGTAAATGGCGATCTCGTTAATGGCGATAATCCTCCTGTAGAACGAACAGCTACGATACGTGTTGTAAGCGCACCACCACCTCCAACGGCTTCTGCCGACCAGACGGTTTGCTATAACACAACACCAAGTTCATTCTCTGTATCGGGAGTACCCCCAGGGTACATTGTGAACTGGTATAAGAATAACGCAGGAGCAACCGATTCGCCAGGTGCATTGGTCAGTTCAGGAACCTCTACATCTCTGTCGATCAAATCACATCCTGATTGGGTAGACAATAAAACTCCTGGAGTATATAAAATCTGGGCAAGCTATCAACCCAATGCTGCAAACGGTTTGAATTGCGAGAGTCCAAAAGTAATGTTAAAACGAACCATTCGAGAAGACATTACACTTCCCGATCCTACCAGCACTATACCTACAGAAGTTTGTAATGGTACTGCCGGCAGTCCCACAACAGTAACGGTAACCATGCCGCCCACCTCACCGGAAAAAGTTGGTGGAGCAACACAGTATACATGGCTGGGATCATCTGGAGTAAGTGTTCTTTCGAGTACACCTACTTCGGCAACTTTCAATTTCAACGTAAGCTTTGCTGCCGGTCAGCTCTATGTAGATCGCACCATTGCTGTACGAAAACAATATGCTACCTCTCCTACCTGCTTTAAGGAAAAATCATATACAATACGAGTATATAATCCTTCTGTCGGAGGAACACTATCATCGGCACCGGATGTTTGCCAGACATCGCCCATCGGGAACATTTCTCTTTTCGGAAATATCGGTGCTGTTACCCGCTGGGAAGTATCCTTTAACGGTGGCGCCTATAGCACTGATGCATCGCTGGGTACCGGCACCACTATATCTCCGGGGGTTCGTGCGCCTGGTATATATAAATTCCGAGCAGTAGTAGATAATGGTCCGTGTAACGAAGCCTATAGTTCTGAAGAACAAGTTGAAGTATCGCCAAACCCGGGGCTACCCGCCAATGCAGGAGCAGATCAGTATGTCTGTATACTCACGGGAGCTACACTCGACTCTCAGCCTCTGGGCGCAAGTGATCCTTCACCTGGCGTCGGTACATGGTCTTATATTTCCAGTGTGCCTACAGGTTTACCGGCTCCTGTGTTTTCGCCCAATGTAAACGACCGCAATGCTTATATTACAATTCCTGCCACCAATGCAGGGGCCTATACATTGCGCTGGACGGTTACGAGCGGAACCTGTTCCAGTTATGATGACGTTGTGGTTGACTTTGGTACGAATCCTACTGATCCAAATGCAGGAAATGACAAACAAGTCTGCGGAACAACCACATCGCTTGAAGGCAATACACCTTCTATCGGAACAGGTAACTGGAGCGTTGTAAGCGGACCAGGAGGATGCAGCGGCAGTGGTTGTCCGATTACTATTAGTAAAACCGGCAACCCTACTTCCTCCATTTCCTTAACAGGCCCTCCTTATACTTATGGCGCCTACACACTCCGCTGGACTATTACAAGTGGTGGAGCAGCGTGTTTCCAGAAAAGTGATGATGTGGTGATCACTTTTGATGAACCTGCATTAATCAACAGTGCTCCGGACGTAAGCAGCGTTTGTCTCGATCCAAAAAATTTAGCTCCTATAAGCTTAAGTGGCACCGTAAATGGTGGTGCTGTAAGCGGTCTATGGCAAAATGTATCGGGCAACGGCACAGTATCAGCCAGCAATACATCGGGTAGCAATCCGATTACGGTAACGGCTACATATACACCCGTGATGGAAGATTATGATCAGGGTACTGATATACGGATAAAACTGATTGCCACGCCTGCTGCAACCAGTTCGTGTTCTTCGGTAGAGCAGGAAGCTATTATACACATCGATCGCAAACCGATAGCCAACGCCGGCTCCGATATACCTGATATTTGTGACAGTTTCGTAAAATTAAACGCCGATGCACCGGCGTATGGTGCCACGGGTAAATGGACAACCAGTGCTGCAGGAGTAACGTTCGATGACGACACCAATCCACAGACAACAGTAAGGGGATTGACAACAGCCCCCGGCAGTGTTGTTGTAACGTGGACATTAACCAGTGCCAGCGGCAATTGCGTTTCTGCCCCATCATCTATTACCCTTACGCGATCATCACTGCCAAACGCTACATCTATTACAGCAACAGAATGCGAAGAGCAACCTGCAGGTGCCCCGGTCGTTACGAATATATTATTGACAGATTATGAAAATCGTATAACCACGCTCAGTGCTGCCAATCGTGAGATTACCTGGTATAGAGACAGTGCTCCGCCTACCGGAACGTTGATTGCCGATCCAACTGTAGAACAAACGGGAGTTACAACCGGCCAGGTATATGTAGCACGCATTCGCGATACATCCGGAAGCTGTACGAATGATGCTACAGTTACCATTAATGTGCGCGCATTGCCAACAGCGAAAGATGCTACGGTAGCACTCTGCGAGGATTCGCCTGGAAGCAATACCGTTTCAGGAGTAGACCTCAGCGATGCAGAATATGTGAACGATGTAACCGGCAGTGCCAGCAACGTAAGTGTATCTTGGTTCCCTTCACTCTTTGATGCACAGAACAATACGTATGAAATTACATCGCCTGTAAATGTTACCGGCATCGCCAAATACTATGCGCGGGTACGATTCAGCGATACACCTTCCTGCGAAGACTATGCTGAACTTACTCTGACCGTTAAATCGATCCCCACCAGCAACGAGATCTTCGGCCGCGAATCGGTTTGCCAGGGGAACACATCTGTCGAGATATACCAGGTAACGCCGGTAAACGGTGCCAAGTATATCTGGAAGATTCCAAACGACCCGGCCACTCAATATAAAGTATTCGGTGGAGGTACTTCGAGCGACTTCTTTGTGCTGTTGCAATTCCCGAACCTGCTTTCTGATACGATTAGTGTACAGGTAGAACTAAATGGCTGCTCAGGCACAGTTATTAAAAAGCCTATCGCAGTATCACCTACTCCAATTAAACCAACCATTAATGGCGATTCTATTGTCTGCGAAAATGATGAAGGTATAACATACAATGTATCGCCTAACAACTATCCGTCATCATCCTATAACTGGGAAATACATAAAGCCTCAGACAATTCGTTGGGCGGAGCTTTTATCTCCAATGGACAGGCCACCAATCAGGTACTGGTAAACTTTCTCGAAGAAGATATCATCATCAACGTGCAGGAGAGTAATTCCATCTGCGTAAGCGAGATGAGCACCTATCGGGTGCAGGTAAACAAACGCCCCATTATGCTCGATGGTGATACGGAGATATGCAGCGATTATCCTACTGGTGTAAAATTCGAAGTTGATCCTTCGAGCCCGGTACCTATCAACTCCTTTAATATTACCAATACGAGCTATGCTGCCGAGATCGTACCGATTGTTGGTCCTTCAAAAGGTGATAATGTATCTGCCGATACGATACGAAACGATCAGTTCCAGAATCTTAAAGCTGTGCCGCTGCCTGTGAATTATACTGTAGTGCCGGTAAATATCGATGCTAACGGAAAAGAATGTCCTGGCGATGCGCAGATCATTACGCTTACCATCAAACCAGAGCCACAACTTCACCCCGCACTCGATAAGGAACTCTGCAGTGGTGTAAGCACAGGCATTATATTAACCTCTGCATCCAATACATTCCCGGCTGATAAATTTATTATCGAGTCAATCACGGTTCCATCGAGCGTAAAAGCACTGACAACTATTCAAACACCCAATGATACTACACAGTATAATTCGGATGCCATTAGCAATCATCAATGGGAGAACACGGCCGGTGCCGACAGTACAGTGATTTATACTATACGACCGTTCAGCACTTTGTTGGGATGCAGCGGCGCACCGAGACAAATACATGTTACTATTCATCCAAAAACGATTGTGGATAGCATTGCTGACAAGATCAGTTGTAATAACGATCTGCTATCAGTAGCACTTACATCAGCCAACAATCCGGATGCTACTTTCAGCTGGTCTGTTAAATCATCCGATTCGTATATTTCAACCGGTGCTTCCAGCGGGCAAGGTGACATTCAAAATCTGGTATTACTAAACTCCAAATCAGTAAATGGCAAAGTTACCTTTCAGGTAACGGGACAAAACTCTGCAACAGAAGGAAGCTGTGTCGGGCCTGCACAAGAATTTACCGTAACGGTGAAGCCTTCTCCGCAAGCCGATGATATAGCAAAAACTGTTTGCTCTGATACTCCGGGAGGAACAACCTATACAGCCAACCTGAAAGCATTGGAATCTTCCGTTACACCAAAAGCTTCAGATCCTGATACAAAGATCACCTGGTACAGCAGCCAGACCCTGACTGCAGCGGACGAAATCCCTGCATCGAAACTCAGTGCGTATGTTATGCAAGATCAGGTTGCCGTATATGCGGTGGTAGAATATATACCTACCAGTTGTCGTAAAACTGCAACTGTAGTATACACGATCAATCCAGGGGTATCATTCACAGCTACACCGGTTGACTTATTGTGTAATGGTCAGGGCAATGGAGAAATCAAAGTTTCTGTTACCAATGGAACTCCCTCCTATGCTTTCAAGATCGACAATGGCCTGTTTGTTAACTCATCATCTGATCCCTATATATTTACTTCGCTCTCCGGAGGAAAGTATACTGTAACCGTACAGGATTCGAAAGGATGTACAGCATCACAAGACGTCTCAGTCTTTGAACCTACGGCACTGATCCCAGACATTCAACTTGCCAAAGCCATCAGTTGCTATCAGACTCGCGATGGTGCTATTCGTGCTACTGTGAGCGGTGGAACACCTCCGTACATTGAATATAGAATTGTACAAAGCAATGCGCTGGATGACAACAATGATGGTCTTTTTGAAAACCTTGGCATAGGAAGCTATAATATCCGCATCAAAGATTCCAACGGATGTTTTGTCACCACCGATATGCTAACGCTCGATCAACCAAACCCGGTAGAGATCAACACCATAAAAGTTGCAGCCGATGACGCAGGCTACAATCTTACCTGCAAAGACGCCACCGATGGAGAAGTATACGTTACCTTCTCAGGCGGTACCAACAGCAGCACCGGTTATTCTGTTACTATGACAAACGTAGCCGATGCCACGAATACAGCCAGCCTCACGGGTGCCAGCAACGTTACTTTCACAGGATTGGGCAAGGGAACATACTCAATCGTTGTGAAAGACACGATGGGATGTGTATCGCGCCCTTCATCCGCAACCATTCTCAACCCGCCAGCGCTTAACGGTGGATCAATTGGTGTTGATCAGTCTGTATGCCTCGGTGCTGATGCGCAGAAGATCAGCGAGCTCTCGCCTCCCTTTGGTGGCGTGGAAAATTACCAATATCAATGGCAGCAATCCCTCACAGGCAATGACAACGACTGGATCGACATTCAATCCGGTGGCACACTCAACGAATACGACCCGGGTGTATTAAATCAAACTACATACTTCCGCAGGCTGGTGTGGAGTGTATCGACACGCACAGGCAAGCATTGTGAAGTAAAAGGCACCGATCCGCGTGAGCGTGTAACCGTAACTGTGAACCAGCCACCACGCGTGCAGGTATCAGGTCCTTCGAATATGTGTTACGGCAAAACCGGCAGCATAACGCTGAGCGTTGTTTCGGGCGCCATACCTATACTCTATAGTTATACCGATGGAACAAACAGTGTGATCGATGAGGAAGGCGGTAATACCAACGTGATTGTAGTACCTCCTATTCAACAGAATATGGTGTACCAGTTCAGCAACATTACTGATGCCAATGGTTGCAAAGCTTCCAATACACCGGAAGAATTACAAGTAAGCATCAACATGGTAAATGTGAGCACTGACTTCTCGGTCGTAGGACCAGATGCACAATGTCCTGGAAAAGATTTTGAATTTAAATGGAACGTAGAACCTGATGTGAAGTACGAATGGGTATGGTCGCGCGACAGCTCTACAGTATATAATGAGAACGATCTTTCTGCCGGTGATCACACTATCCAACACGGATTTGCTGCGGGTTCACCCAATAACTCAACGGTATACAATGTGAAGCTAAAAGCGTCCAGCTTCCTGTGTACGCCTGATCCTACTTCGCATGAGATCACGATCTATCCGCTTATTGCACTCAACGTGCTCCCAGGCGATACAACCATTTGCAGTGGTGAAAGTGTAACATTTGAAGATCAATCATTGGGTATAGATAAAGGTACATGGTATTATCATGTACTTGACTCAACAAACAGGCAAGGAGAAACCGCGGCTCCTGCTCCGGAAGTGACCTATACATTTACCAACAATACAACTCGAAACCCGATCATCTATGAAGTGGTATATGATGCTGCCAACAACGAAGGCTGCACCGGCGAATACAAAAAGCAGGTTGTGGTATACCGTGGCGTAACGGCCGGGTTAACTGCCGGAAATGTACCGGAGTTTGCAGGTGGAGTAGCAGATGTAACCTTTACAAATACTTCTGATCCCATCGATACAAGTGCCTTTGAATATGTATGGGATTTTGGTGACATTAAAGCCACGCCTTCTACAGCCAATGGCACGGGGCCTTATACAGTAGAATATCATTCTGCCGGGAAGAAGAACATTACGCTGCAGGTAACCAATATAGCTTCACGGGATGCAGGCAACACCTGCTCCGATTCAAAAATGCTGACTATAAATATACAACTGCCAGCCGTGCACGCAGCTTTCTCGGTAACACCACTCGCAGCGTGTTTCCCGGTAAACCTGGAAGTGACCAACCTTTCACCGGGTGCTGATACATTCCTGTGGGAACTGTACAATAACAACGTACTCATTGACAGCTCATCGGTTCGCAATCCGGTATTCCGGGTGTCGGAACCTGGCTCTTACGACATACACCTGAAAGCTGAATTTGCATCGAGCGGACAATCAGACTCCACAACCGTACGTGGTATTCAAGTGTTCGATGTACCGACAGCCAGCTTTGAGCTGCGTCCTTCCACGGTTTATATACCGGATACTGAAGCAGAAGCCTTCAACTTCTCTACGCATGCCAATGAGTATACTTGGGACTTTGGCGATGGCACCACCGCCAACGATGTTAATCCGAAACATGTATATACCCAGGAAGGACAGTATACTATTACACTGGTAGCTGGTTATGACAACGGTGAGAAGGATATAAACGGTGACGGCATACCCGATGGTAACCTTGTATGTTATGATACTGCACAACATACCATCCTCGCTGTGCAAGGAGGCTCATTAAAAGTACCGAATGCCTTTACTCCGAATACCAGCGCTTCCACACATGGCAATGGTGTGCCGGGCAGCGGAACCTTTAACGATGTGTTTATGCCAATTGTAAAAGGAACTGAAGAATACACCATGCAAATATTTGATCGCTGGGGTAACCTGGTTTTTGAAACACAAGACAAGAATAAAGGGTGGGACGGTTACGACCACAATGGAAGGCTGATGCCGGCAGGAGTATATGTATATAAACTTACGATCCGCCTCACCAACGGGCAGCGCACAACAAAGCTCGGAGATGTTACCCTGATCCGATAAAAAAGATAAACACTATGAAAAAGATATTCTCCATTATCATATTATTTCTCTTCGGATTCTGTGCCTTCGCACAGGATCCGCAGTTCTCGCAGTACTACCAGGCACCGCTATATCTTAATCCCGGTTTTGCAGGTATAACACCGCAGCAACGCCTGGTAATAAACCACAGAATACAGTGGCCAAGCCTGCCACAGGCTTTCTCTACTTATGCAGCTTCGTACGATATCTTTGTGAATGAGCTGCGCAGTGGTTTTGGTATTTTGTTCACAACCGATAAAATGGGATCGGCTGGCTGGCGCACTACCACGGCCAGTCTGCAGTATTCTTATAAAGTAAAGCTCACCAGCAAACTCATCTTCTCGCCCGGTATATCCTTCGGTTATGGATCAAACGGGCTTGACCGCACCAAGCTTTCCATGGGTGACGGACTGGAGTATAATGGCACAACGCTTGATCCGGCCATCAGCAAACTAGGGAATCAAAATTATCTCGACTTTGGCTCTGGATTTTTGCTCTATACAAAAAAGCTTTGGCTTGGAGCATCTTTTATGCACATGAATCAACCCAATCTTTCAGTGCTGGGGGATGTGGGTCGTCTGCCCATGAAAACTTCTATTCATGGTGGTATACGGCTTAACATGAGTGGCTATCGCGCTACGAACCGTGCATCGTATCTAACACCTTCTTTCATTTACCAGATGCAAGGACCAACATTCTCTCAGCTCGATCTGGGTATTAATTATCATATTGATCCTATATCGATTGGCTTTTCATACAGAGGCAAACCTTTTCAAAAGAGCTCCATCAATACAATTCAGCAGGATGCTTTCATCATTTTCCTGGGGCTATATTTCAAAAATCTAAGCGTAGGCTATAGCTACGACTTCACTATCTCCAAGCTACAGACCGCAGCCGGTGGAGCACATGAGATCTCGCTTATCTATGAATTTTCTTCCAAAAGCTCTGATAAGAAAAGCAAGAAGAAATACAAACTGATCCCCTGCCCTTCCTTCAACAGCAAGGAAGGATTCTGGAATTAGTAAATATATACCTCTGGCCCAGACTCTCTGTGAACATGATCACCAGAATATACTCTATCGGTAAACGTTATCAACGAGCAATCAGTCTATATGTCTGTTATAGTCTGGTGAGCATGATAATGGCTATGGGTTGCTTTGCACAATTGCCGACTATCAAGGTGATCAGTAAAACTTCAGGAAGCATGGAACAGGTTATTACGCTTACCGGTAGTGGGTTTGGCTCGGACGCAACACAGCTTGTTGTTATGTTTGGTGCGGTGAGAGCTGATGTAATTTCTGTAACCGACCAGGTGTTGACGGTTAGCATTCCTGCAGGAACAACATACGATGAGATTGCTGTAACCAACCTGGCATCCAATCTCACCGGATATACCGATGACCAATTTTTGTTAAGCTTCCACGGTGACACCAAACAGCCACTCGATGCAAGCAAGCTGATGGGACAATATGATTTCCCCACCAGTACAACAACTGCCGATGGGCTTTATGATATCTGCACATGCGATTTTGACGGTGACCGTAAAAACGATCTGGCAGTAACCAATGATAATTCAGCATTTCTGAATATATACCGCAACACTGGCACAACACCCGGTACGGTTGCATTCAATAACAAAATTGCGCTTAATATATCAACCAGAACGGTCCATGCAGCTTGTGGCGATCTGAATGGCGATGGCAGGCCCGATCTGGCTGTAACAGAAAAAGGATCAACTGATAAGGTATTCTTCCTGCGAAATAACAGTTCAGGTGCGGGAAGTTTTTCGTTTACCACCCAGTCGTTACAATTGGCAGGCAAAACGCCACAGCATGTAAAGATTGCCGACCTTGATCTTGATGGAAAGCCGGAGCTCATTATCAGTTCGCAAGCATCCAACAACGTAATTGTGTTGCCAAATAAAAGCACAAAAGCCGCTATACTTTTCGATACGCCCATGATCATATCCTTTGCCGGAGCATTACATATGGATGCACTGGCTGTGGAAGACTTGAATGGGGACCGATTTCCAGAGATCATCGTAAGTCAGTATCAAACGGCTTCCGATATATATGTAGTTTCCAACAGTAGTATACCCGGCGCAATCTCATTCAGTAATACCACTACTATCAATGCCGGTGCTATAATCAATCATATTCTGGCAGCCGACTTTGACAATGATGGCAAAAAAGATATAGCATATTCCCGCGGGGGAAAACCCGGTGCTGTATCTATTTTGTTGAATCAATCCAGCGGTTCACAAATTGCCTTTAGCAGCGCACAAACTATTGCTACCGATGATGATGCCTGGGGATTATCGACTGGTGACCTGAATGGCGATGGCAACGTTGATCTCGTAGCGGCCTCTGCCACAAAAAAGTCAATAACTGTACTGACCAATTACAGCACTACAGGAAATTTATCCTTTCAATCATTCTCCAAATCTACCACCTATATCAATCGTCATATTGTAATCACCGATGTGGATAGCGATGGTAAACCGGATATTGCCTTTACCAGCATTGATGATAATAAACTAAATATACCTGCATCAAAAGTCTCCGTATTTCGGAACCGAAGTTGCATGATTCCGGATGTAACACCAGCTGGGCCGCTCAATGTTTGCGCGGGTAACGCGGTAAATCTGGTAGCAACACAAGGAGGTGGCATAAACTACGCCTGGACAAACCAGACTACGGCTGCCGTTACGTATGGCACCAACACTTTCACTCCTACCGTTAGCGGAAATTACAATGTAACAGCGCTGGCTGAAAATGGTAGTTGTTCACCAGTATCCAACACCGTAGCTGTAACCATTGGCAGTGGTACTGCAACCAGTACGCAGCCTGCGAACAATGGCCCGGTATGCCTCAATCAAAAGTTAATATTGTCGCTGGGGAACGACCTCGGCTCAGGATTCAGCTATCAATGGAAAAATGCGCAGGGAAATGTAGTGGGTACAGGCGCTTCCATTACAATTAGTCCTGTCAAGCTCTCCGATGCAGGCACCTATAGTGTAGAAGTATATGCAGGCGATCTTACTACAGGCTGCCTGGCCCGTACCGATTTCACCACGGTATCTGTAACCGACATTCCCGATTTTTCGGTGACACGTTCTACAGGAGAAGTAATCTGCGCCAATGATCTTTCCACACTTTCCGTATACCCCGATGTATCCGGATTTACCTATCAATGGTATGAACGAACCGCCGGCATCATCCCTTCTCAAACAGGTAAGAAACTTACGCGAGGAACCAGCGGAGAATACTACTATCAGGCAACATCTTCCAATACCGCATGTCCGGTGGCGACATCATCGTCAGCTACGCTCAATGTTGTGAGTCCACCGACTGTAGTATTTGATGCACCTGCTACAGCTTGTC
Organism: Ohtaekwangia sp.; assembly: GCF_036786105.1. Classification (NCBI taxonomy): domain Bacteria; kingdom Pseudomonadati; phylum Bacteroidota; class Cytophagia; order Cytophagales; family Fulvivirgaceae; genus Ohtaekwangia; species Ohtaekwangia sp. Next base: position 22,960 of record NZ_DAIQRQ010000029.1, on the reverse strand, counting down.
AGGGCCAAGAGATAACATTCAAAAATTCAACGCAGGTCGCAGCCGAGGCGGAAGTATTGTATCTGTGGGATTTTGGCGATGGCCAAACATCAACTGATAATGTCGGCATCCATACATATGCTTCTGCGGGAACATTTACAGTCAAGTTAACGGTATCATATAAAGGACAAACCTGCCAGGGTTCAGCAACAAAGTCTATACAGATCAGTGCTGCCATACCGCCCGTCATCACCAGCAACACTGAAGCTTTCGATTACTGTGATGGCAAAGACCTCACGTTGCAATTGACTACCGCCTATAATTCCTATCATTGGAACACAGGATCGTCAGACCCAACGCTCACTGTCACGCAAGCCGGTACATATTTCGTTGAAGTAACCGATCCTTCTGGGTGTCTGTTGAAAACAACGCAGATTGTTACGGCAATTCCGGCTCCTATTGTAACTGCAACGGTAACACCAGACGCTATTAACGAAGGCGAAACCGCTCAGCTCGAAGCGAGCGGTCTTGTAAATTATACCTGGGAGCCTGCAACGGGATTATCTGATCCAACCATACCCGATCCTACTGCGAGCCCTGCAACATCTACAGTATATACGGTGGAAGGCAAAGACAGCAATGGATGCATCGGTAAAGCAACGGTACAAGTCGTGGTCAAGGGGGCCATTATTTCCAATAAACTGAAGCCCAGCCTATTCTTTTCTCCCAACGGAGACAACAGCAATCCTTACTGGATTGTAGAAAATATACTCGACTATCCGCAGTGCGGCATCACTATATTTGACGAAAAGGGAGTACAAGTGTATAAAGCACAGCCTTACCTGAACGACTGGGATGGAACGTTCAATGGGAAACCATTGCAGGACGGTGTGTATTTCTTCATTATTCGTTGCGATGGCCAGGAAGCCAAACCACGCACGGGAAGCATTACATTACTCCGATAGCAGTACCGGTAAAGATCCAGTAATAGCAAGCTATACTATACTCTACTTCCACAGGCTATTGTCATTCATCCAGCCATTTTTCAGCGTCTTCCGCCGAGCGAAAGTTTTGTTTTGGAAACAGCGTAGCCTTTGCCACCGCATTAAGCTGCATCTCGGCGATATCATCCCTCAAAACTTCCGCTACCTTTTTTACACCATGCTTTAACACCATGGCCTGAGCTTGTTCATGTAGTTTCACTACATCCTTTGGATGTGTCTTCATTTCTGAGGCATCCGTAAGCAAAGTAAATCCACTCTTAAGTTTTGAAAGTGTTGCCTTCCAGTCAGCAAGATAATTAGGAACCTGTTCGGGACTTCGCCAGAAGCCGATGATCTTCAGATAAGCGCGATTCTTTTCGGTAGAGGCAAATAACGTATAGTATTTGGTCTCACTGATCTTGATTCGTGACATGGTAAACTGAGGTGATAGGGTTTGGATTGTGTATTTTTTTCCTCCAATCTATCGCAAATTACCGATCAATTCAAATACTACCTATTAACTCAATATTGAAGTGCCATGACATACTCGCACAATGTGTGATTGTACTGGTTGAGTTCGGTATAAAGTTCTGTTACCGCAGATGAGTATTGTTGATGTTTTTTCATCTCCTCGAATGCCTTCATCAACGCCGTGCACTTCAGGTTCTTCACAATAGGTGACAGCTTATGAATTTCAGCGCGGATACCTTCTATATTTTTTTCATCAACATATTTGGCAAGGTTCGCACCGAAAAGTTTGAAATCACTCAACACGATTTTCTGTATTTCACGGATTTCGCTACTATCATAATTCAACGCTTCTTCATAAAAGCGGAAGGAAAGAAACTCTTCTTCTTTGCGTTTTTGAGGGCTTACCTTTATAATCTTCTTCACCAGAGCATCGAATTGAAAAGGCTTGGTGAGAATATCCTGGATGTTATTTTGGGCAACACGCTCTTTCAATTCTTCAGAAAGCGACTCCGCTGTAAAAGCAATAACGGGTGTATGGATGTTACGTCCTCCTACCTGACTGCGTATGGCTTTCGTCACCTCGTATCCATCACGTCCCGGCATTTGAATGTCCATCAAAATGACATCAAATATTTTGTTGGCAGTATGAAACAATGCCATGTCACCATCCGGAGCCATCGTGCATTCTACACCATGATCTTTCATATAGGCAGCAATCAGCATTCGGTTAGACTCTACGTCTTCCACGTAGAGCACACGATACCCGCGGAACGAAGCAAGTAACGAAATATCGTTCTTTTCCTTATGTCGTACCACTGGCATGGTGTCCATACAAACTGTAAATGGAAGCGTCACGGAGAATACGGACCCCTCTCCTACTATACTGGTCACGGTAATATCTCCTCCAAGCAGTTCCACCAGGCTGCTTACAATGGAAAGCCCAAGTCCAGTTCCTCCAAACTGGCGGGATATATACTTTTCCGACTGATGGAATGGTTTAAAAATAAGCGGCAGCTTCTCCTCTGATATACCGATACCTGAATCGCTGACTTCAAACGACAATTTGCATTGATTTCCCTGTCTTGCCGCAAGCGATACCTTTACTTTAACGAAACCCCGCTGGGTAAATTTTAACGCGTTGTTTACCAGGTTATTCAGCACCTGGTTGAGACGCATTGAATCACCAATCAGCATCGGAGGTATTACGGCATCGGCGGTTACTTTGAAATCAAGTCCCTTCTCATGCGCAATGGGCTGATATGCTGACTGAAATTGTTGAAGTAGTTCAAGTGTGTTGAAGGCTATCTCCTCACGCTCTATTTTTCCCGCCTGGATCTTATTAAAGTCGAGTATGTCGTTTACCAGGTACATGAGGTTGTCGCTGGAATTCTTCAACGTTTTAATGATCTCGTGCTGGTCTTCTCTTGGATTTTTATTCAAGAGTAAATTAGAAAGACCGATAACAGAATTGAGCGGTGTGCGAATCTCATGACTCATTACAGAAAGAAAGTCTTCTTTTATGGCAGACGCTGCTTCGGCCATGTGCTTTGCTTCGATGATTTCTTCTTCGCGTTTCTTGTTTAGCGTGATGTCGTAACTAAAAGAAAAATAACCTTCAAAGACTCCGTCATTAATCAATGGCGTAATATGTTTCAGCCACCACACCAGTTCACCTGATTTGGTTCGATAGCAAACTTCACCGCGCCAGTCATTACCCTCTTTGAGCTGGTTCCAGATACCATCAAAAAACTCAGGCCCCTGCGAACCTGATATATTCGCCTGCAATTCGCGATGACCGAGTCCTACAACTTCGGCACGGCTATATCCCATCACTTTCTCGAACATCTGATTTACATCCGTGATAATACCCTTTGCATCCGAAGAGATAATGATTGCAATTTGATTAAGTGCGTCTGTCTTGATCCTAAGCTGTCGATAAGTATGCTTCAGCTTATCCTGAGAATCGATAAGCTTTTTATTTATACTTTCGAGTAACCCTGATCGCTTGCGAAGTTCTTTTAGTAAAGTTTGCAAGCGCTTGTTCAATGATTTATAAGCACGTAACGAATTCGTAAGCCGGGCATTGGACTGACTGAGTTTTAGCTCATATGCAATTTCATATCCGATGTCGCGGGAGAGCGACCGCACCGAGGTTACTTTACCATCACGATCATATACAGCTTTAAAACTCATCTGGCACCATACATATTCATCCGAGTTCTTTCGCTGTACTCTTACTTTTACATTGGATGTCTTTCCGGGATATCGGATGGCATCTTTAAATCCGAGAATGAGTTGTCTTCGGTCCATTGGATGAATACACGGATCAACCAATCTATTGCCAACAACTTCTTCCGGTAAATATCCCAGCACCGTTGTAATCGCTGGCGAAACGTATTCCATGACGCCATCCAGATTATACAATCCCAGTATTTCGTGTCCAACTTCCGCAAGCAATTGATATTTCTCCTTACTTAACCGAAGTTCTTCTGCTATATGTTTAGATTCTGTTATATCGCGTGCCACGCCGAATATTTCAACAGGCTCGCCATTCGAATTTCGGAATACATCACCCTTCAATCGCGCCCAGCGAATGTCACCGTTGGGGCCATAGAACCGATGCTCCACATGATACGGTTCCCCATTTTGAATGCAGGTACTTGCACACTCGCGCACTTTATCTCGATCATCCGGATGAACATATTGCATAAATGTTTCACCCGTAATGCCACTGCTCACTGGCAAACCATATATCTTATACGTAGTCTCAGACCAGAGTAACGAGTTGGTGGTAATATCCCAACGCCAGCTTCCTATATTAGAAAAGTTGAGCGACAACCGGAATAGTTTTTCCATGTCGCGTGATGATTGCTCGGCAGCCAGGCGTTCCGTTACTTCAATCAACACATACATTCTACACGATGTACCCACCAGCGCGATGTTATCGGCCTGCACCTCAAACGATCTTACTTTGTGATCTTTATCGTAAAAATGACCGATGAATTGATGATATGTATTTTCATCTGCAACACGCTTTTCTTTCAGCTCACGAATCAGCGCTTTTGTTTCAGGAGTAGCGTGCGAAGTAACCCGTGGTATTTGTTCTTCACTGTAAGTATCCAGATCAGCATAGCCGAATATATCCAATAATGTTTTGTTGGCGTATATGATTCTGTCGTCTTTCGCAATACAAACTCCAAGCAACGTGCTCTCTATGAGAGTGCGATATTTATCCTCGCTTTCACGGCGCAGAAGTTTTTCGCGCATAAGAAGTTGATTTTTACGCTCTACTTCCTTACGCTTCTTCAATGACAACCGCTGGCGGCTGAGTATCAACAAAAGAATACAGATCGATCCGGCAAGACCGATTACAAGTGAGTTTCTTCTATACACCTCCAGCTTATTCTGATGAGCCATCAAAGAAAGCTCCATCTCTTTCCGCTCCATTTCATGATTGTGTCGCAGGCTTTCGATAGAACTGCGTGCATCAGCACTTAGCAGGCTATCATTCAAAGCTATATACCGAGACTGGTATAGATAGGCCTGATTAAATTCACTGACAGCCTCATATGCTTTTGACAGGCGCAGGTAACTGTCAGCGATATCATTTTTGATATTGGATTCACGCGCATACCGCAAGGCTTTTTTGGCTGCCTCCAGCGCTTCGCTAAACTTATGCTGGGCTATATATATTTCACTTAATCCACTATAAATCGGGGAATATCGCGACACAGATCCGCAGCTCGTCACGATTTGAAGTGCCTGTTGTTCCCACTGGAGTGCTTCCGACAAGTTGCCTCTTTTAAAATATATACCTCCAATAGCTAAAAACGTATTTCCTAATGCTGGCTTGTCATCGGTCTCACGCTCGATCGCCATCGCCTTTGTGTAATATTCGAGCGCCAGAGAATCCTTATTGGCTTCCTCATAAATATAGGCGATGTTACCCCATGCACGTGACATTCCGGTTTTAAATCCTATTTTTTGCCAAGCCTCAAGCGCTTTGTGGAAATGCCTCAGAGCTTGTTCATTATCTTTTTGATCGAGGAAAATAACACCAATGTTATTATAGCACGCTGCAATACGTCTTGTGTTTTGCAGAGTTTCATAGATATGCAGCGCTTTGTAGAAAAAGTCAACGGCCTTCGTGGGATTTCCACTCCGACCGTTGTATACACCTAAAAAGATATAGGCTTTGGCTTCGCCTTTTGGAAATCCGATCTGCTGAGACAACGTGATCATTTCCTGGGCTATCGCTGGCATTTTCTCGTTGTCGAGATAACTCTGCTCATCGCAAAGTTCTGCCAGCGTATTAACACGATTGGTATCTTGTGGAAGAGTTTTTAGAACCTCATATAAACTATCAACAACCGCTTGTTGCGCCTGGCTGGTGTACGTAACAGCCAGGAGCATAAATAACAGCAAACCAAGACACAATCCTTTCCTCATAAAAGTACTTCCAGGTGCTATTTTTATAGTACAATCAAAAAGCTCTTTGCTCACAGTACAATCATCGGAAAATTTCTTTCCGGATCAGAAACGTATTTTCTGCTCTGCGATTTTGGCAACAAGCTCTGTGGTATTTTTGAGATCGAATTTTCCAAGCACATTGGCGCGATGGGTTTCGATTGTACGAGGACTGACTTCCATTCGAGCCGCTATTTCCTTACTCGAACATCCCTCAATCAGATATTTAACCACTTCTTTCTCTTTGGTAGTAAGGAATGGAAGACCTCTGTATGATTTTTTATAAAGACTGCTAACTAACAGGTTGGATATTTCGAGCGAATAAAATTTTTCACCTTGCATTACTTTGTGCAAACCGAGGATAAGCTCTTCAGATTCAACATCCTTGTGAATATAGCCGTCTATACCCGCTTCCATGGCATTTACTATGTAAAATTCTTCTTTATGTGAGCTCAGGATAACAACTTTGATACCAGGCTTCTTATCTTTAATAAATTTTGCAACATCCAGGCCGCTCTCCTTATCCAGCGAAATATCGATCAGCACCAGATTAGCCTGTATGTCACCGATTTGTGACTTCACGGAGCTGAAATTTTTAAATTCCCCCACTATACTGAACCGAGGATCTTTTTTGAGAATGGATACCAGACCAATTCTAAACAAGGCATGATCGTCAATTACAATTAGCTTTATCATATTGTTTTTTAATAAGTTCTTCTCCCACTATTCAACGACTGCTTCTCCAAATCGTTAAATTCATCAACAGCATGTTATGTATGATTTCATCAACAGAAGAATACCGCGGGCTAACGTATAGCAGCTGCTTGGCTACTCAACAAATATGTGTGTCTATACTTTCATTTATACTGCATTATGGGATGACAAAAAGGTGTACTTGTCTAACACATATTCCTGTATTCCTTTGGAAAGAGGACATTTAGGTACCCACCAATTTGTTTACAAACCACTTAAATTGCCTAAAAACGAGTTCTTTTTTGTCTACCGATTCGTCCACATCAAAAAAAAGAGATATATGGGGTATCCAATGCCGGACAACAGCCACGTAAATTCAGTCCTTATTAACCTATACAGACTATAAAAAAAGCTCCAGGCATAAACGACCTGAAGCTTTTGAAACTTGTAAGCGTAATGTAAGAAATTACACGTTCTTATATATTTTATTGTCTGCGCTTCAATTGAAAAGCGCGGGTAACGTTGAATCCCAAATGTATATCACCTTTAAAAAACTTTCCGTCTGTTTCAGTAATGAACGAGCGCTCAACCATGCCGCGTGTGTTCGTTAACACGATTTGAAAAACGTGTCCACCAGTTTCAATATCAATAGCAAATCCCAGTGCATCGCGGTATGCTGTGTTACCGGCAGGATTTACACGATAATAATATTCAGCATTAACTGAAACACTGCGCGTGAATTTTATACGTCCACCGATTCCAATAGCCACCTGATTATTATCACCTTCATCCAATGCTACGTAATTCTTGTGCACATAGGTTGGCATCAGCTGCAGTGACAGGTTCTGTGTAAATTTTCTGGCAATGAGCAATTGAGCTGTATAGGCCAATCGATCAGTACGTTCAAAACCATCTGGCACCTCTGTCTCACGCGGGGATGCTTTGTAGGTTGTGCTTCCAAAGGCTGTGATTGTAACCGGAACACCTTCTTTCGATTGTTTCAGGAATTTATACTTCAAGTAACCATCAACAGTCTTATCGGTAGAACTGCGGCCAATACCAATATCAAGATCATCCGTCAGACCATATTGAAGCCCGAGGCGCACGTAAGCATCATCAAGTCCAAACAGTTCGTAAAGCCCCTGATTCAAGCGACCAAAACGGTGTGCAAAAATAAATTCAAGCGTACCCTTTCCTACGGTTTCAACTGTATGGCCATTTACAAGGCGTGTTCCTTTAAAAGTCTGTGCTACATATGCCGGCTCTTTCTCTGAACTTTGCTCCAGCTCTTTTAGTAAATCCTCCTGAGCAAATGCTGTTGCTGTCGTCAGCAACGCAAACAGAGCAGGCATCGCTCCTTTAAAAATAAATCGCATGTTTGCTTATTGGGGTTTATAGGTAAAATTTAGTGTGACTTCGACCTGCTCTGCAATGTTTTGCCACATCAGTTTAGGTATATCTACTTTATAATCTACCAACTTCACAATAAACACTGACTTCATTATCAAGTTGTCACCTGATTTCTCTATGGTTCCGGGAATCTCTACATCGCGGGTAACACCATGTATGGTGAGTTTACCTTTTGCCGTTACATTTTGTGAAGCCGCATTAGCGGGGTCGTACCCTGACACTTTACCCTGAAAAGTAGACTTGGGATATTTCTCAGTCTCCATATACTTTTCGTTGAAGTGCTCCTGCATGAGCGATTTCTTGAATTGAAATTCATTTACCGGCACAATGAACGCTATATCGCCTGTGTTTGAATAAAATACGCTGGTCGCCTTTTGATTATCAGCTTTTATATCTTCTATCGTTGCGTGCGAAAAGAACGTAATGCTACTTTTACTTGCAGTATACTTTTGTGCATAAGTGCCGGCAACCGAACAGGCTACCAAAAGCACAATGAAGGAAATTACTCTCATGATTGTGTTTCGTTAATTATTACTTATATCGAATCAGTGTTCCATTAGTTATTCACTGCGCCATCGGTTACCCAGCAGGAGATCAGGTTAATCTGTTCTTGTGTAATTGATCTTCCATCGGGAGGCATTGACCGGCTCGCGGTTCGTGCCTTGATTTCGCTTGCGTTTTTTTGCACATTCGCGAAACTGCTGAAGTTAGGGCTTTGACCACCGCTTACGTGACAGCCTGAAACCGCACAGTTCGCATCAATGATCGCCTTGATATTGCCTGTCCAGCTTATACCTGTATTACCATGCGCTACGGTGGCATTAACCGTAAGTGAACATCCTTCAGAATCTTTCACAGTGATGCGATAGATACCTTCGCCTAATTCGCTGAAAACAGAATCTGTACTGAAACTACCAGAACCTATTTTGAATTGAAATGGTGAATGAGAACCTGTTGCATTTACCATAATCTTTCCATTGTTTGAAAGACATTCCGAGTCTGCTGTAGAGTGATAGGTAGCGGCCAGATCAGAGTTTTGTATCGCCAAAGTAACTTCTGTTTGCGTATCGCACCCCTTTGAATCCTGTAATGTAATGGTAAAAGTACCACCACCCAATCCTGAAAATGCTCCGGATGACTGAAATGTACCGCCATTGATGCTATATTGATAAGGTGTTTCTCCTCCGGAGGCTGTTACGGTTATAGCGCCATCAAAACTTTCGCAGCTTGTTGGATTAGTCTTCGATTCTACTGAAAGAACAACAGGATTTGCACCACAATCAACTGCTGCTACCTCTACGTGATTTGTACATCTTCCCAAAACGAAAACCAACACCACCGCACAAAAAAAATTTAACTTACGAATCATCTTTATTTATTGAGTTGATACTTTAGCGTAAAGAAGGATCCTGCACTAACAAGATTTACTTTGCCTTGTCCTACGCCAGATATAGGTGCTTTGAGGAAAGGCTCAACCTGGAAATAGAAGCGTTCATTGATCTTATACTGCAGACCAATAGAAAGATTAAGCATACTAAACCAGTTGCGATTTTTATTCTTATAATTTTCTGAATAGAGATACGCATCATTATTGTTACTCATAGTATACACATAACTTTCTTTGAGCATGACGTACGATGAAGTTCCAACTGTAACAAATACATTCAGGCGCGATGCAGGCACCAGGTAATAGGTAATATTGATTGGAATATCGAGTACACGACAATCTCCATCGAGATATTCGGCATACCATGTGTTACCTTGATTTGTATACGTTATACCAGGATCAGATATACCATATAGTTTCTTTGACCAGATCGCTCCAATACTAAATCCCCAATGCTTCGAAGGAGAATATTCACCGAGCAATCCAACATTAATACCGGGTTTACCAGGCTTGGTATAGCCAATAGCACTAAAGTCTGGCGACAATACCAGTTTGGTAAACCAGATTCCCTTTCGCTTCGCTTTTTCTTTGTGCTCTTCCTTTGTTACGGATGCTGTGCTATCGGCTCTGTCTTTATTAACAGTGAGCGTATCGTCTTTTACCTGGGCACTGTCTGTTTTATTCATAGATGCCTCCTGTAACGAAGCTGCAGCTCCATCCTTCTTATCCACAGCATTCGCATTGCTGTTATTTTTCACAGCTGCGGAATCACTCCTGTTTTTTGACTGGATTCCAATATCAGTATATATAGCCGGGCTGATCGATTGATTCTGTCTGTCGGCCTTGCCATCTGTTGGAATTACACTATTGTTCTGATTTATGGCATTGCCGTTATCCTGCGGAAGCACTGCCGCAGGTTTACTGTTTCGATTGTCAGATGATATACGATTTATAGCTGCGGTAGCCGCATTCTCATCGCGTTGTTCAAGCTTCATGCTGTCTATTCGCCAGTCATTGCCTGTCTTGTTGCTATCGTTAAAAGCAGTGGCCTGCCTATTCTCAGCAGCAGTATTAGTCGTCTCTTCAGTTGCTTTGTTTTCCGTATTTGCATTTCTATCCAAAGCCGCGGGCTGACCTATTAAATCCGGTTTATGCTCAGCTGCATTGACTGCATCATCCTTTAAGCCTAAGGCAGCTATATCTTGTTTTGTCGCTATGTCATTGGTCTGTACACGCTTTTCTTCTGATGGTGATGATGTATTACTGGTAGCAATGGTTTGGATTTTATCCACCGCTATATTTTGGCGGGAGGCGGGGAGTTTCTTTTGCTTATCGGTTGATAACATTGAAGCTTCTTCTACACGCCTGTCTTTTTTGTCTTTTGAGACAAAACCAATCGTATCAGCGTCATGAGAAGACAAACTATCGCCATGACCTGATACCTTTTCAACCTTCACACCCCCGGTATTTTTACGAGCTCTGGCTGGTTTGCCGTCAACATAGGTTGCAGAATTACTTTGCAAAGCCTTATCGCCCGATGCTACTGTTGCTCCATTATTGATTGCTGCATTTCCTTTACCGCCACGTTCAGTCGACTTAATTTCTTTATACTGTTCTTTTTGAACATCCCGATTAACACTTGTTGCAGATTCTCCGCTATGTTTGTTTTCAACTGAAGACTTCGAGCTGAGGGCAGTCTCTTTATCACTATCTGCCGGCAACGTATTTTCTGCTGCCGCATCCGTAGCAGCCCGTTGAACTATAGAGGGATGATTGATAGTTGCATCGGAAGAGTCCTCTGTAACCGCTCGCCCGGCTGCAGAAGCATCATCATTACCCAGTAAATTCTCTAGATTATCATCATCGGAAGCGATTGATCGAGTACCTTCCGCTGTTTTTGCAATGCTTGCTGTTGATGAAGTCTTGTACTGATATACACCCCACCACGAAGCCGTGAGAAGCAAAAGTATTAAGGGAATATAAACTGCTATTCGCTTATACCAAGAGATCCTGTCATCGCGATCGAGGCGCTTCGATAATTTTTCCCAGTCTTGTGGATCAAACTCCGGCTGTCCATGCTGCGCTGCTTCACGGAAGAGCTTGTCCAGTTCATCATCAGAAATATTGCGCATAACTGTTGATGTTTATTTTTCGTAACTGGTTTTTGAGATGCTCTCTCGCTTTAAAGAGGTTGGACTTTGAGGTGCCTACGACTATGCCTAATTGTTCTGCTATTTCTTCGTGTGTAAAGCCATCAATTACATACAAGTTAAAGACTGCGCGATAGGCATCCGGTAATTTTTGTACCATGGCGATCAGATCTTCGTAAGCCACTTGTTCATTGCCAGTGGTGCCTGTTGAAATATTTTGTACGGAAACATCTTCTATATCCTGGTGGTGGTAGTGCTTGTTGTGCTTCCGGTAGTGATCAATGGCGGTATTGATCATGATTTTTCGCAACCATGATTTTGCAGAAGCCTGTTCATCGTGCTGATGTACATGTGTAAAAAACTTCATAAAGCCGTCATTCAGAATCTCCCGGGCTTCTTCCTTTGTTTTGGAATAGCGCAGACAAACACTCATAGCATACCCATAGAAGTGCTCATAAAGAGCCTTCTGTGCTTCACGGTCGCCTTTTCTGCAACCATGCAGCAAAGCCTTTATCTGCTTTGTGTCTTCCAAGGTATTTTTAGAATCTTTCACGAGACGCGGGGTCATTCAAAAGGGTTGCCTTCACGAAAAATAAATCCTTCCAGGGGGGCAATGGCAGCTCCATGCTGATCGTATCTGAACGAAATACCCCCCGAGTATTTTGCAAAATAATAATCTGACAACAGGTAATTCCGGGTTTAGATTCAACGAATCATTTTTATCATAAAATTGAGATCATTAACACCTATGTTGCGCCGGAAGGAAGTAGACAAAAAGGTATTCACTTTATAAAGGGGAGTATAACTAAAATATATACACCCCAAGATGGGTTTTCTGAGGTAAGGAAAACTGATTATTTCTTGATATTTTTCACAACGGTGCGGGCGCTCAAGGCGCTGATCTGTACTATAAACTACATATAATCCGGCAGGCAAATGACAATATTGAAGGCCTGTTCGCCGGCTTCCAGCACCTGACCGTAAGCACCTGTCCTGCTGTGGTCATAAACTGCACACTGGTTCCTTTCCAGGCTCTCCGATAAACCGCTTCATCATGATATATCTACTTAACGATTGTAAACTCCACCCGTCTGTTTAGTTTTTTAGTTTCTTCGGAGGCATTGCTGGCAATTGGTTTTGTTCCTCCATAACCTTTACCGGTAATGCGATTCGCGGCTATACCTTTACTTACCAGGTAATTCTTGATCGTTTCTACACGTTTCTCGGAGAGCTCTTTGTTCAGGGCCGGGTTCCCAACATTATCCGTATGGCCTGCAAGCTCAATATGAATGACCGGATTATCCATCATCAATTTCACCAGGCGTTCCATCTCGGGATAACTTTCAGGCATCAGGTCGGCTTTGCTTTGTATAAAAAATACGTTATTGAGTGTAATCGTCTTCCCTACTTCCAACGGCGTCAGGTAGAGGTCGCGTTGTATTTCCTGGTATGGCTTCTCTTCGCTCAGGTCGATATTATTACTTTCAGACAAAAACTGCTCTTTTTCAGCCAGAAATCCATACGCCTTGCTATAAGGCAACACAATTTTATAGCTTCCGTCCTGCGGGTTGGATTGTGCTGCGCCTATGTCTTTTCCGTTACTCAGTTCATGATAGGTAATGGTGGCACCGATCGGCTGGTTCGTTGCTTTGTTAAAAACCTTCCCTTGTACAATTACTACCGGATCAGGCTGAGCTTCTTTCACCATGCTGATACTATAAATGTCGGCACCGCCCAGGCTCTGATCGTTCGATACGATATAAGCTATATCTCCGGAAGCCGGCACACTATAATAGGCATCCCAGTTAATCGTATTTACGGATGGGCCGAGATTCAACGGCTCTGACCAGTTCTTCCAGGTATCATCCAGTCGTTTGGTAACAAATATATCATTGCTGCCATAACCCGGCTTTCCATTAGTAGAATAATATAGCGTTTTGCCATCGGCCGCAATGGTGGGGGTAATATCTTTACCATACGTATTGATCACGGAGCCCATGTTTTCCGGTACCGACCATGTTCCGTCTTCCTGCTGAAACGAAACATACAAATCTGTGCCTCCATACGTGATATCGCGCTCTATGGAGGAGATGATTACCTGGCGATCGGGCGAGAGTGCAAAAGACACTTCAGTTGAATAGTTATAATAATTCTCAATTTTTATCTGCTCGGGTATACTCCAACCACTCGGCGTGCGATGCGTCATCGATAAACCTTCGTATTTGTTCAGCTTCCCCCGCTCTGTTTTATACATACCGTTCACCAGTAATGAGTTATTGTCTGGTGTGGCGTTGATAACAAAGTCTGCTTCGCGCGTATTGACGGGCTTGCCTATATTTTTACGCGGAGCCCAGGTGCCGTCTTCCTTACGGGTTGCATACCAGATATCTGAATTTGCAGCTACTTCAATATTAGCCGGATCATCTTCTACTGCGTAATATAGCGTTTTGCCATCGGCACTAATCACCGGCATAATATCATCGTCTTTGGTGTTTACGGCTGCGCCTAAATTCTTCTTGGTATATTTTGCAGCAGCAGCATTAGGAACCAGGTTAATTTTAAACGACTGCTTCACTACAAGTTGATCCACCTGTATCGTTCCTCGTCCATAAAGTCCATAGCCGATAAAGCCACCCCAAAAGCGCACGTTAGGCAGTGTGAACATTAGCTTCTTGTTGAAATAGAAATTGGTTACAGCACCCTTCTTCTCAATGCCGAGTGTATTACCAGCGGATAACGGATTGGCAATGGGAGCTTCTTCCTGGTAGTATACATATTCTGTATTCTCGGTGCTGTTCTCGCAAAAGATTAATCGACCATCCGGAGCAATAAGATAGTAATACCAGCGATTGTTTTTTGTCTTGCGCGTATCGGCCAGATATATACCATACGTGGCGCTGTCTCCGCTTACTCTGCGGATAAAACTTTCGATGTAGAAATCCTTTTCAGGATCTACCGGGTAATCATGGCTTACAAAGACATTATCTCCGTTCTTGCTGCGAAGCTGCAATGAGCCTCCCTGGATAGCGAGCTCGTGTGCATCATCTTTTTCAAGTCCCCACAAGGCAGCATTGTTGTTAAAGTTTTCATGTACCAGTTCAGGCTGAGCCACCACATATATACAGCTATACAAGGCTGCCAGGGTAAAGAGGGTTCGAAGTAGCATGGGTATTCTATTGAATGCTAATAATACAAAAATCCGGTAAATGCCGAATTATAGCAACAGCAATTCAGCCTGCTGTTTTTTGGTGAGCCCGGAAACAACAAGCTGGTATGAATCATCGATCCATTGACGGATAAATTTATCTGGAACAGAACCGTCCATGATCACGGTGATCCAATGCTTTTTATTCATGTGATAGCCCGGCTGCACAGCCGTATACTGTTCGCGCAGCGCTGCCCCCTGTTCCGGGTCTACTTTCAGATTTATACTTTCAAACAATTCGATATCGGCGAGGGTAAACATCTTACCCATCACTTTATATACCAGGGTGGTTTCCCCGAAGGGAAATTCTTCGGTAACACCTTTCTTCGCGATACAATAATTTCGATACTGCTCTATATTCACTACAACCGTGGTTTGATCACCAGCTTGAAAATGAGGAACAATACTCCCGCCAGAAAGATGATGATGGAGATTCTGTTCACACCGTGCATCATGCGAATGTTGATATTATTCGGCCTTGACGGATCTTTCTTCCTGAAAAAATAATTCCCTACTTCTCCGAGGCTGAAAAATTCTTTCCACGCGCTCTTCTTCGGTTGGCGTTGTGGTGTTGTATCTTTCTTTATTTCTTCCATGATAATTTCATTTTTTGTTTAGTGTTCGCTGGCAGGCTCCAGCTCAATCCAGTCGCCATGCTCACGAATCAGGTTTACCAGTTCATCCACAGCTTGTGCTGTAGGTACATTTTTACGAACTACTTCTTTTCCTTTATACAAAGTAATCCTTCCAGGCCCGGAGCCTACATAACCATAATCGGCATCGGCCATTTCTCCGGGGCCATTCACAATACATCCCATAATACCGATCTTTACTCCTTTCAGGTGGCTGGTGCGTAAACGTATTCTGGCAGTTGTCTCCTGCAGATCGAACAATGTGCGCCCGCAGGAAGGACACGATATATACTCTGTTTTCGAAATACGCGTGCGTGTGGCCTGCAAAATATTGAAGGCCGTTTCATTGATCGTTTTATCAGGTCCGCAATTTACTGTAGATATAAATATACCATCGCCCAACCCGTCTACCAGCAGTCCTCCACAATCAGTAGCTGCATAGAGCTGAAGTTGTTCAACGGAAAGATCAGCATAACGTCTTCCGATAATTACCGGAACATCACATCCCTGGTTGATCAACTCTACAAACAATCTGCGCTGCTCCGCCATGCCATGTTTGTTATCGGTATCGATAAACAATATAGCGGTACGATCAGCTTTTAATTTTGCAATCAACGCGTCATTCACATCCTGCAGCGTAGCATAGATAAAGTTCGCCTTATCCGATTGTGCTACACCTTCAACGTATTGTTCTGCCTGAATGAACGGATAAGTTCTGTCTTTACTGCGTTGTGTTAACCACGTTGCATGGTTGTAAATAAGCCCCAATGTGCCGGGTATTTCGAAATCGATGGTACGATCGCCCAGGTAAATATAGTCGCAGGCCATATCGGTAATGTTCCACTTATCAAGCGGAACGGAATACTGATATCCGAGTGCAAAGAGTGATGCTGCCGTGATCTTTTCCTTCGCAGAAAAATCAGCCACCACACGCGGCACCAGGTGTTCAGCACCACCGATGTTAAGTACTTCACGCGTTACACGGCGGTTGTATTCAAACGGAGTGATCGGGTAATGATTAATTGCAGGAATCGAAGCATGACCACTCCGGTTGTCGTATCGCCTGGCCAACGTGTAGGCTACAGGCACTTCGGCTTCCGGCTCTTCCGTGAGTGACACCCGAATGGTATCGCCCAGTCCGTCTTCCAGCAAGGTGCCGATCCCCACTGAAGATTTTATACGACCGTCTTCGCCTTCGCCCGCTTCGGTTACACCAAGGTGGAGCGGATAAGGCTTTAGTCCTTCTTCATCCAGTTTTTGTACGAGCAGACGATACGCCTGCACCATTACCTGCGGGTTGCTGGACTTCATCGACAACACAATGTTGTAAAAGTTTTCATCTTCGCAGATGCGAAGAAACTCGAGTGCCGATTCTACCATACCCACCGGGCTATCGCCATAGCGGCTCATGATGCGATCGCTAAGTGAACCATGATTGGTGCCGATGCGCATGGCTGTACCGTACTCTTTGCATATCCTGATGAGTGGAAGAAATTTATCGCGAATGCGTTGCAGTTCTGCCTGGTATGTAGCTTCTGTGTATTCGATCGTTTCAAAGCGTTTCTTGTCGGCATAGTTGCCGGGATTGATGCGTACCTTTTCAACGAGCCGTGCTGCCAGCTCTGCAGCGTTAGGCGTAAAATGTATATCAGCTACCAGCGGCACGGTATATCCGCGTGCGCGCAGTTCTTTTTTAATCGCCTCCAGGTTCTGCGCCTCTTTCATGCTGGGTGCTGTAATGCGCACATACTCACAGCCGGCCTCTACCATGCGGATGGTTTGTTCTACCGATCCAGGCGTATCCATCGTATCGATAGTGGTCATCGATTGTATGCGAATGGGGTTGTCGCCTCCCATGGGCAAGTCACCGATCTTAACCTCCACCGTTTTTCTACGGCTGTATTGAACAAGGCTGTTACAGTACTGTTTTACGGATGCTATTGACTGATTCACAAAAGATATTTTGTTGTAAAATTAATGCTTACACGTTGATTTTATGAGCATGGTTAACCAAATAAAAATGCCCCTGTTATGATAATTCAGTCCGGGCATCAAATGTTCTCGACATCATAAGAAAATATAATGTAATTGCTGCTGGTAAATGGTATTGCTTTTCAGTAAGTTCGGTCTACTTTTAAAACCCCCTCCATTATGAAAACACTGGTACGCATGTTTCCGGCCTACGGGCTGCGCGCATGGTCTATTACCATAACAATCCTTTCCGAAAAAATTCTCCGAACGATCTTTGACAAGTGGAAGCACCCGGTACTGATGCCTGTCACTGTACAGGATGTATGAACATGTTGATTGTTCTTTCACTGTTCGTAGTTGCGTTGCTTTAATTTGATCAATCCTCCAGGCTTCAAAATTTCCTACCCTTCCAGTTGTGATTGATATCATGCTGCTTGCCGGCACCTCATGCCGGTAAAGTTCCGTTTGCTTTTATCCTTTATTCTACAAATCCTCCTGTATGAACAAATTGTCTGCACTGCTGGCTTTTGTGCCATGCCGTTTGCTTTCGATTAAAAAGCATGCCCCAATCAGAATCTCTTCTATCCTCTGCAATGATTCTTCTGTTGTGAACAAATTCTATCGGATACCACATTCACAACATTTACCTGGAGCAGAGCTCTCTCCATTACTAAAAGTATATATCCGGCAGTGCTGATTAAGCAACGAATAGAAACCCCATGTATACTATCACCCAGGGCGATGGTATGCTACCATCAACAACAATAGCCTCTATACCCGAGAAACAAAAATAAACCCTCTTTGTATGAAAAAAATTCTATTCACACTGGCAGCCTTCGGGCTCTGGTGTATGCTCTCGGTCTTTGCGCATGCGCAAAATTGTACACCGGTAACCAAGATTACATCCACGCTATATAACGGCTTTATTGTTGGCGAAGAAAACTCCATGGCACTCCGTGCTGAATATGGCAGCATCTATCTTAACGGAGTTTTCTCAATCACAGCGGGTATACTTCCTCCGGGGTTAACACTCACAGGTAACAAAATTACAGGCGTACCTACAACTGCTGGCAGCTATACATTTACCGTAGGTGCATCGTCTGCACCTGAATGTCCTGTATTTCAAAGAACCTTTACCCTCGTAGTGCGCTGGAATTTACCTTGCGATGATTTTGAAATAACTGTCGCCAATTTTAGCTCTCCTCCAACATCTATAAGCGAAGATGGTACTATATATTTCCGAACACTTCACTTTGATTCAGTTGGATATACCGCCATAAGCTTACCTCCGGGATTTTCCTTCAATCATTCTTCCGGGTCGTACCAGGCAACGGTTCATGGCACCCCTCAGTCTGCGGGGATTCAAACCATTATACTGGAAGCCTCCACCAACAATGGCTGCCGCGATACCATTCGTTATTCGTGGAAAACCTATTGTTCAGACATAATGATAGATTCAATCAGGCCGGCAAAACCGAAGCTTTCCTATGGTATTATTGGCAGTAATTATAATCAAAGCTTTCATGCAGGCTATGCTTCCAGAAATGTATATATAGCACTAGCTGAAGGATCGTTGCCACCGGGACTCACACTACAAAATGATCGCATCACCGGCATCCCAACAACACCTGGTATTTATAACTTTAAGTTGAGTGCCATCTCATTCAGAGCGCAATGTGAATTATTGCGACAATCCTATTATATTGAAGTAATTCAGCCCAATACCCTCTGCAAAACGTATGATGCCATTACTCCCACCCCAGCTGATGTTAGTTCTCATACATATTACGCCAACGAGTACTTTGCTATTACTCTTTCTGCCAGTAGTGGTGGTGTTGTAGATGATAGTGCAAAATTCAAAATTGTAAGCGGTTATTTACGTTCTGGAATCACATTGAATGGAAATGTCATCAGTGGTATTTCTGATTTAGGTGACGCAAATCTTAACTTTACAATAGGTGCGTTCTCTCGTGACGGGTGCCCGTATTTTACTCAGGAATACAATCTTCACTTTCTCTGGAAAAATCCATGCGATGTTTTTGACGTAGCGCTTATAAATGGAGAATCAGGACTTGGAGTCGTTGGCGAAGAAATGTGGTTCGAAATGGGAACCAACCGTGACTGGGACTCTGTGAAAGTATGGCCAGTAAGTTTACCGGCAGGATTTAGAATGGATACAACTTATTCATCCGATGATCATATAACTATATACGGGCACCCAGTGAATACCGGTGATAATGTGTTTATAGTGGCAGGAAGCGCGGCTGGTGGATGTAGAGATACGCTCGTATTTGTGCACAACATCAAATGTCCTTACCCACAAATGATGGTACCTTCTCCGCAAGAGCTCAGTTATATTCCCGTGAATGAACCTTACGGCCAATTTATAGGTCAGGAGTCCCCGTATGTTATCAGTATAAATTATGAAAATTTCAGGGTAGAATTGGCAGGAGGAACCTTACCACCCGGCCTGACATTAACCGATACTTCGTGGGTATCAGGATATATACATGGCACCCCCACTACTCCGGGATCCTATACCTTTACTGTAGCTGTAAATATAGAAAACTGTACGATACAGGAAGAAACCTATACACTGGCAGTAATCGAACATAAACCTTTCAAACCACTTACACTCTATGCAGAGTGCTCGGACGATCCTTGGTATAAACGCTGGCGTATTCATAATCCCAACAATTTTAATATCCCAGTCACCTGGAAACCCCTCTATTATTATAATGGTACACCAATATCTCTTGTAGCCGCTGCTGCCGGTGACACCTATTTCATTTCTTATGTAATCAACGTACCGCAACCCTCGCTGCCTGGCACCATACAACTGAGTTGGAACGATGGTGACGGAACACCTAAAAGCATAACAAAATCTGCGAGCATGCAATTGTGTGATCCTCCAAGCTGTGCGTTTGCTTCCGATGTAGTGTCGGTCCACCAAGGACTTCAAAAGAACGGATATAACGTAAATGAAAACGACAGTCAACCTTACTGGGCACTTAACAAACCAGATGCAAACGATCAACCTTCCATTGGTATACAGCACTACTCGCTTGGATTTAACGGCTTTATCGTATTACGTATGAGCAGTGTGATCAATGATGAACCCGGTAATGACCTTATTGTATATGAATACTCGGAGGGTAATCCAACCTTTGCACAAAATCCTGAGCGGGCGGAAGTATTTATTTCAAGAGACGGAATAGCCTGGGTATCGCTTGGATTAACTTCACCTTCACCATGTCAGGGAACATTGGATCATTCTTTCGATATCACGGGAAAATTACCATCGTTCCAATATGTAAAAATTGTAGACAAGACTGATCGTAATGCACGTATTCTTAGTGGAGCTTGTGTTCCCACCACCGCATTTGCATTTGACGGTTTGTCCGACGGCTTCGACCTCGATGCTGTAACCTGCGCACAAGGTTCAACCTTCGCGCGGCAGGAAGCTCCGGAAACAACCACGGGCAGCGCTTATATACTGTATCCAAATCCAGCAAAAGACTGGCTCACGGTCGACTTCTCCAACGACAACCTGGCGGATAATAAACAAGTTGAAATCAGCATACGCGACCTGAGCGGCCGTGATCTCTATAAACAAATCCATACACTCGAAGGCGGCACCACCCGTTGTGAAGTAACTTCATTCAAATCCGGTATGTATATACTGCACGCCCGCGGAGTCAATGGTGCTTCCGGGTATTATAAGTTTATGAAAGATTAGGAGATTGGAAATTATAAGATTGAAAGATTGAAAGATTAAGGGTGTCTCTGAAATATTCTGAGTATATATAATTCAGGGATACCCTTTTCCTGTTATCTGTTAACCGTTACATGTGAATAGTTACCCGTTAACTGATAACGATCAGTGCGGTCAGGTGTTTCCGCCTGGCTGACTATAGCGTTAGGTAAAATCTAAACATACTAAAATATAGGCTACTAATAACGATTAACCTGTAACGATTAACTTCTAACAAAACCCCCACGATGTATGAAAAAATCTCTATGCACTTACATAGTCTTAGGGCTATGGATTCTCATGCGTTTACCGGCTTTGGCCCAACCTGGCGATCCGGATTGTACCGTTGTGTATGATTCGATCTTACCGACTCACTTCGCCACGGGCTATGAAGTGGGTGAAGGCTTTTATGAACCATTAACGGCTGTTGATGACAATGGCATTCATCACGATGATGCCTTGTTTAATCTGGAGTACGGTGATTTTCCTCCCGGCCTTTCGCTGGAAGGCAACATATTGTCTGGGATATTTACTACCGTTGGTAATTATACCTTTGCCATCGGTGTAAACGGTGGCCCTGAGTGCCCCACACTTGTACGTGAATATACTCTGGCTGTAACGAATGCTGTTTCTTGTGATGACTTTCATATCGCTGTCATCTACGGAGAATCCGGACATCACAATGTAGGTGAAGAGGAATACTACGGTATTTGTTCCACAGGAATAGAAAATGCCCAAACCTATAATGTATTACATTTACCCAGGGGATACTCCATTCAAAATTATACACCCGGCAATGCGTGCATTGAAGTGTGGGGCTCAGCCCTTGAAACCGGGCCACAAAGTATAATTATTGAAGGCATTTCACCAACCGGCTGCCGCGATACACTTATCCTTACGAATGATTATCATTGTGCTACAATAGAACGGATCGCTCCTTTTATACCCGCTCTGCCACCCAGCCTCATCAACCAGTATTACTCGCAACGATTTTATATTGAGTACACTCCCTTTTCGCTGGGGCTGCCATTCCACTTTAAAATATCGGCTGGTGAACTCCCTCCCGGATTAACATTGCTGGATAGTGGTTATATGGATGCCCACTTGCGCGGTATACCCACTACGCCCGGAGAATATACTTTTACACTACAGGCCATTCTCGGAGATAGCTGCGTTACGGTTGAGCAAGTGTATACATTGCTGATCGAAGAAACGCACGACTGCAGCGGCTTTAGTATAGGTATTGTTTACGCTGAGAATACCTACGGATATGTTGGTATACCAGAGTTTTATGATATCTGTAATACCGCCGATGCTGAACCTGTACAATTTGAACCTGCCGGTTTGTTACCAGGGTATACATTAACCGCCAATAGCCCGGGTTGTACAACTCTGGCCGGAACCGTTACAGAAGCAGGTACATTCAGCATGAAAATAGTTGGAAAAACTCCCTTGGGATGTGTCGATACGCTGATCATCGCCAATACCTGGACGTGTATTGATGGCGGTGGGTTCGATCCGCAGGAACTTCCTTCCTATACAGTAGGGCAACCTGTACGGAAAGGTTTTCTTTCATCTACGCATACTCAGTTCGGAGTACCGATGACGTATGAAGTTACTTCAGGCACACTTCCCCCCGGATTGACATTGGATGCTGACAGCGTGGGCTATACCGATTATGATGTTTACCTCTCCGGCCAGCCTACCACACCGGGCACTTATACCTTTACCATACGCGGATACCTCGGAACAAATTGTGCCGGCTCTTCGCAAACCTATACCGTACAAATTGTAAATCCTGCTGCACCCAGATCGCTTGTGCTTACACCGCTCTGTGCGGATAGTATCGCTGTACGCA